>JANNSR010000001.1:0-2158 GCA_031402935.1 Hyphomicrobium sp.
CGGCGCATCAACGGCTTCAACCGCAAGGCGAGAGGCCAGCGTCGCGACGTTGGTGTTTGCAGCCTTCACCGTCACATCCGCCTCGGGCAGCGGCGGCGGCGAGGGCCACGCCACGCGGGGAGCCTGCGGTGCGCGCGTAAACTGCGGCAGCTCGGGCTGATAGACACCCGCATACGGCCCAAAGCGCGTTGCATGTTCGGGATCGAGCGACAGCGACGAGCTTTGCGGCGGAACCGGGTTCGGCTGACGCGGCGGCGACGTCATGACGGATGCCAGATGCGCCGGTTGTTGCACCGGTTGCTGCGGCTGTTGCGGTGGCATACTGAGGTTCGGCAGCATCGACGGCGGCAGCGGCAACGAGTCGTTACCAGGAAAGCCCGGCATCGGCATCGGCCGCTGCGAAATTGTACGCGGGCTGCCCCGCTGCTCCTGCTCCACACGGCGCGCAGCACCCATCACTGCACCAAGAATGATGTCAGACCAGGCGCCGTCGGTAAACTTGTAAACGCGGAACGCTTCGGCGCCTGCGAACTTCGAACCCTGGCGCTTCAACCGCTTCTGAACGCTCGATGTGATCGGCAGCATGGTCCGCTTGAAAATCTTTTCCTTCTCGAAGCTCGCGAACAAGTTGGCCAGCAACTGCGCTTCGACGCGCAAATTCTCGCGCTCTTGCGGGTTCAGTCGCGGCGGCGCGTCGAGCGGCACGGCGACGTAGTAATCGCCGTTCATGTCGAACACCACATGGCGGAATATCTCGAAATTCTCGCGGATCTGCTGGTCGCGGTGGATGTCGTTGAAGCGCGACAGGATCTGGATTACAGGGCCGCGCTCGGCCGCTTGCATTTTCGGTAGCATGCCGTCGAGGCGGCCGGCCGGCCGCTGCACCATCGACACCAGGAACAGACAGATGTCGACGAACAACGCCACGGCCAGTGGAACATAGTCGCGCTTCGACAGCCCGCCCTGCTCCGCCGTCCACTGCCGCTGCAGCTGCGGGCTCGTGGCTTCTACCGACTGCACGGCCTTTTTCTGCAAATCGCGCAGTTCATCCGCCGATGGCGGCAGTTTGAACGCCAGCGCGCCATAGAACGTCGTCGTCAAACGGCGGAACGCTTCGATCGTCGCTTCCGAACCTTCAACCGCTGCAATCGCGGGCTTTTCGAGTTCCGGCAGCTGGTCGATGGCCTTGACGACGCCGCGCAACGCCATCTGTAACTGCGGATCGGGGCACGAAATGACGCCGCCTTTGCCCTCGCCGAATGTCGTCTTTTCGGCCCGGTCGGCGAGATCGGTGCGGATCTGGCGCAATTGCGGATCGGTGCGAAACGCGTTGAACCCCGTCACCGTCATGTCGAGCTTGCGCCCGAGCGAGCGCATGAACTCGTTGCGCGTGCCGGACTTGGCGTCGAACGTGGTCGCGTCCGCCGAGACGATTTTGACGAGATCGCCGTCGAGCGCCGCCATGTCGGCCTTGACCGCCGTAACGCGGCCCTTGGCAAATTCAGACGCGAACGCGAACCGCTGGGCGTCTTCTTCGCGCATTTTACGGCGCGGCCCGTCGCCCGGCTTCGAATTCGGGCATGACGTGCCGCGCGTCCGTTCCAGTTCGGCCTTCTCGGTCGAAACCGCCGTCAGCTGCACCAGCGTCGCCTGCAACTGCTCCAGCCGCGTCGACGCCGCGTGCAGCGAGTTCTGCACCTGTGACACCGCGCTTTCGGCCGACCGCGAGGCTTCGCCCCGCGATTCAAGCACCTTCCAATAAAAGCCGAACCCGAAGCCGACCGAGATCAGCGACAGGAACACATAACCGGACGCGTACAACGCCTTGGTGAAAAACGGCTGCGGCTTGAACATCTGGTCCAGTAGCCAGATGATCATGGTCATCAGCATTGCCACCGAGAAACCGATGATGATGCGATGCACGAACGGCAGATCGCCCATGTTGGCTTCAATCAGCTCGAGCATGCCGACGTACGTCGCGACCCAGCTCAAAACGCCGAGGCCAACGATCAGCACCGTGCGCTTCCAATCGCGCTCGGTCTTTGCCGCTTTCGTGCCGCCGCCGCCCGGCGCGCCGGCAAAATCTTCGTTTTCGAGATCCATCCGCATCCAACCCGCGCTACGTCCCTGCCCCCGATGCAAGAGCGGACAGTCGTCT
>JANNSR010000002.1:0-2158 GCA_031402935.1 Hyphomicrobium sp.
CGGCGCATCAACGGCTTCAACCGCAAGGCGAGAGGCCAGCGTCGCGACGTTGGTGTTTGCAGCCTTCACCGTCACATCCGCCTCGGGCAGCGGCGGCGGCGAGGGCCACGCCACGCGGGGAGCCTGCGGTGCGCGCGTAAATTGCGGCGGCTCGGGCCGGTAGGCACCCGCATACGGCCCAAAGCGCGTTGCATGTTCGGGATCGAGCGACAGCGACGAGCTTTGCGGCGCTACCTGGTTCGGATGACGCGGCGGCGACGTCATGACGGACGCCAGATGCGCCGGTTGTTGCACCGGTTGCTGCGGCTGTTGCGGTGGCATACTGAGGTTCGGCAGCATCGACGGCGGCAGCGGCAACGAGTCGTTACCGGGAAAACCCGGCATTGGCATCGGCCGCTGCGAGATCGTGCGCGGGTTGCCCCGCTGCTCCTGCTCGACGCGGCGCGCCGCACCCATCACTGCGCCGAGGATGATGTCGGACCAGGCGCCATCGGTGAACTTGTAAACGCGAAACGCCTCCGCGCCTGCAAATTTCGAACCCTGGCGCTTCAAACGCTTCTGAATGCTCGACGTGATGGGCAGCATGGTCCGCTTGAATATCTTTTCCTTCTCGAAGCTCGCGAACAGGTTTGCCAGCAGTTGCGCCTCGACGCGCAGGGTCTCGCGCTCGTGCGGGTTCAGCCGCGGCGGCGCATCGAGCGGCACGGCGACGTAGTAGTCGCCGTTCATGTCGAACACCACATGGCGGAAAATCTCGAAGTTCTCGCGGATCTGCCGGTCGCGGTGAATATCGTTGAAGCGCGACAGGATCTGGATCACGGGGCCGCGCTCGGCCGCCTGCATTTTCGGCAGCATGCCGTCGAGGCGGCCCGCCGGCCGCTGCACCATCGAAACCAGGAACAGGCAGATATCAACGAACAGCGCCACCGCCAGCGGAACATAATCGCGCTTCGACAGCCCGCCCTGCTCCGCCGTCCATTGCCGCTGCTGCTGCGGGCTCGTCGCCTCAACCGACTGCACGGCCTTTTTCTGCAAATCGCGCAGTTCATCCGCCGATGGCGGCAGCTTGAACGCCAGTGCGCCATAGAACGTCGTCGTCAGGCGGCGAAACGCTTCGATCGTCGCTTCCGAGCCTTCGACGGCGGCAATCGCCGGCTTTTCCAGTTCCGGCAACTGATCGATCGCCTTGACGACACCGCGCAGCGCCATCTGCAATTGCGGATCGGGGCACGAGATGACGCCGCCCTTACCTTCGCCAAACGTCGTCTTTTCGGCCCGGTCCGCCAGATCGGTTCTAATCTGGCGAAGTTGCGGATCGGTACGAAAGGCGTTGAACCCCGTCACCGTCATGTCGAGCTTGCGCCCCAGCGAGCGCATGAACTCGTTGCGCGTGCCGGTCTTGGCGTCGAACGTCGATGCATCCGCCGACACGATTTTCACGAGATCGCCATCCAGCGCCGCCATATCGGCCTTGACTGCCGTGACCCGGCCTTTGGCAAATTCAGACGCGAACGCGAACCGCTGAGCGTCTTCCTCACGCATTTTGCGCCTCGGACCATCGCCCGGCTTCGAATTCGGGCACGAAGTTCCGCGCGTGCGCTCAAGCTCAGCCTTCTCGGTCGAAACCGCCGTCAGCTGCACCAGCGTCGCCTGCAACTGCTCCAGCCGGGTTGACGCCGCGTGCAGCGAGTTCTGCACCTGTGACACCGCGCTTTCGGCCGACCGCGAGGCTTCGCCCCGCGATTCAAGTACCTTCCAATAAAAGCCAAACCCGAAGCCGACCGAGATCAGCGACAGGAACACATAACCGGACGCGTACAACGCCTTGGTGAAAAACGGCTGCGGCTTGAACATCTGGTCCAGCAGCCAGATGATCATGGTCATCAGCATCGCCACCGAAAAACCGATGATGATGCGATGCACGAACGGCAGATCGCCCATGTTGGCTTCGATCAGCTCGAGCATGCCGACGTACGTCGCGACCCAGCTCAAAACGCCGAGGCCGACAATCAGAACTGTGCGCTTCCAATCGCGCTCGGTCTTTGCCGCTTTCGTGCCGCCGCCGCCCGGCGCGCCGGCAAAATCTTCGTTTTCGAGATCCATCCGCATCCAACCCGCGCTACGTCCCTGCCCCCGATGCAAGAGCGGACAGTCGTCT
>JANNSR010000003.1:0-13271 GCA_031402935.1 Hyphomicrobium sp.
GCACCCGACAACGTCTCCAGTGAATTTGCTATCCGCTTCAGGGGTGTCTGGAAATCCGGGAGATCGATCAGTGCGAGCAGCAGTCCAGCGACCCAAAACGCGTGCACGTGGGTAAAGAGCGAGAGCAAGCCCAGAACGGCAACGATTTCGAATTGAAGTTTCTTGTGCCCCATGCGCTCGGGCAAAGAGTGCAGCCGGAAAAACAGCACACCCAGCCCCAAGACCGTGGCGATGACGACAAGGGTCGTAAATGTGAAAAGCGTGTCCGATTGACCGGGCGCTGTAAAAAACCACGGCAGATGATCGGACGCGACAGGGTGCTGTTCTGCGGTCATTTGAAAACCCGGTTCGTTCTATTGCGGGCTCACAGGCGGCGCCCGATCCTGGTCATCAATAGCGCGATTCTACGCCTTTTTTGTTTGCGTCGATATGGGTTCGAGCGCAGCGGGGCCGAGACAACGACATTAATGGTTACAGGGGTGGCGGGTAGAGTTGGCTGCCCCGTATAAGAGCCGTGACCCTTCGCCGCGACCTCGGGCGTGCCAGTGTGCGGTCCATGATCTCGCCGGCGCCGTTTGTCGCGTCGTTCACAATTACTTTTCGGTGACGATGACAGTGCCGTTCGCTTCCGCCGTCCATTCGCCATGGCTCTTTGTCATGCCGACGAAGGAAATCTTATCGGACTTGATTTGGAATTTATAGATGTCGGTGCCAATCAGCGTTGGGTCGGAAACCTCGTAGCCATCCAGCACCGCGAGGCTGTGCGCCCGGTCGTAGGTGCCGCGCACATATTCGATTCCGGTGTCGCCGATGCGCTTTGTGAGCGGTGAGTCCGGCGGCGCAACCATCAGTTTCCAGCTGATCTGGCCGTCGGCGGCGCCGGTGTCGGCAACATTGAGCTGCATGGCGAAATCGAAGGAGAAGCCTTCGCGCGATTTCCAGGTGCCCTGCCAAGTCGACTCCAAATTGGTCGGGGTGGCAGTCATGCGATGCCAGAGCGCGGTTGCGCTGTTGACGGCTGGCTCGGCGTTCGCGAGCACGACGAGAGCACTGCCAATGGCGCCGATGATGGCGATCGGATTTCTGATCAGTCTCGACAGGAACGACTTTTGGTTCGATTGCGGTTCCATCGGCTCCCCGCGCGAGGATGGTCGCGCGCCCCCACCCAGAATTTTCGACAACTGCGGTCAACGCAGACGGTGTAGTGCATAGCATGGTGGCGGTGCGGAGTCATTTCGCCAGGGCCTACTCCGCAGCCGCTTTCCTGCTCCCACCTGCTGCCTTCATCGGCCGTCTTGCGAGGAGATCGCGCAGGTAGCGGCCGGTGTAGCTATCTTTGACCTTGGCGACGTCCTCGGGCGTTCCCGCGGCTACGATTTTGCCGCCGCCGTCGCCGCCTTCGGGGCCGAGGTCGATGATCCAGTCTGCCGTTTTGATGACTTCGAGATTGTGCTCGATGACGACGACGGTGTTGCCGGCGTCCGCCAATTCGTGGAGCACTTCAAGAAGTTTGGCAACGTCGTGGAAATGTAGCCCCGTGGTCGGCTCGTCGAGAATGTAGAGCGTGCGGCCTGTGGCGCGGCGTGACAATTCCTTCGACAGCTTGATGCGCTGGGCCTCGCCGCCCGACAGCGTCGTCGCCTGCTGGCCGAGGTGGATGTAGTTGAGGCCGACGCGGGCCAAGGTCTCGAGCTTGTCGCGGATCGACGGCACGGCCTTGAAGAACTCGGCGCCTTCTTCCACCGTCATGTCGAGCACGTCGGCGATGGATTTGTCCTTGAAGGCGACTTGCAGCGTCTCGCGGTTGTAGCGCTTGCCCTTGCATTCTTCGCAGGTGACGTAGACGTCGGGCAGGAAGTGCATTTCGATTTTGAGGACGCCGTCGCCCTGGCATTTTTCGCACCTGCCCCCTTTGACGTTGAATGAAAAGCGGCCCGGCTCATAGCCCCGCGTTTTGCTTTCAGGCAGGCCGGCATACCACTCGCGCATCGGCGTGAAGGCGCCGGTGTAGGTCGCCGGGTTCGAGCGCGGCGTGCGGCCGATGGGGCTTTGATCGATGTCGATGATCTTGTCGAAAAACTCGATGCCGTCGATGCGATCGTGCTCGCCGGGGTGGTCCTTGGCGTTGTTGAGGCGGCGCGCGACGGCTTTGTAGAGCGTGTCGATGAGCAGGGATGATTTGCCGCCGCCCGAGACGCCGGTGATGCAGGTGAAAAGGCCGACGGGGATCGAAGCGGTGACGTTTTGCAGATTGTTCGAGCGGGCGCCGGTGACGGTGAGGGCTTTGCCCTTCTCGGCGATGCGGCGTTTGCGCGGAACGGAAACCTGACGGCGGCCCGCGAGGTAGTCGCCGGTGAGACTTGCGGGCGTCGCCATGATGTCGTCAGGCGAGCCCTGTGCGATGATCTCGCCGCCGTGGACGCCGGCGCCGGGGCCGATGTCGACGACGTGATCGGCGGAGAGGATCGCGTCCTCATCATGCTCGACGACGATGACGGTGTTGCCAATGTCGCGCAGATGCCTGAGCGTTTCGAGAAGACGGGCGTTGTCGCGCTGATGCAGGCCGATGGAGGGCTCGTCGAGCACGTAGAGCACGCCGGTCAGCCCCGAGCCGATTTGGGAGGCAAGCCGGATGCGCTGCGATTCCCCGCCCGAAAGCGTGCCGGACGCGCGCGAGAGGGTGAGATATTCAAGCCCGACGTCGTTGAGGAACTTCAAGCGGTCGCGGATTTCTTTCAGGATGCGCGTCGCGATTTCGTTTTGCTGTTTGGTGAAGGTTTTGGGAATGTCCGCGAACCAGACATTTGCCGCCTTGATGGAGAGATCGCCGACTTCGCCAATGTGCTTAGCCCCGATTTTGACGGCGAGCGATTGCGCCTTGAGGCGATAGCCGCCGCAGGCGTCGCACGGGTGGGCGGCCTGGTAGCGGGAGAGTTCTTCGCGCACCCAGTCGCTGTCGGTTTCCTTCCAGCGCCGCTCGATGTTGCCGATGACGCCTTCGAACGGCTTCTCGGTGGCGTAGTTGCGAGAGCCGTCCCAGTAGGTGAAGGTCACGTCGTCGTCGCCCGAGCCGAACAGGATCGCGAGCTGGACGTGTTTGGGGAGTTTCTCCCACGGCGTCTTCATCGAGATTTTGTAATATTTGGCGAGGCTTTCGAGCGTTTGCTCGTAGTACGGCGAGGTGACGCCGGTTTTGGCCCAGGGGTAGACGGCGCCGCCTGAGAGGGAGAGCGTGCTGTCAGGCACGACGAGGTCGGGTTCGAAGCGGAGTTCGGTGCCGAGGCCGTCGCAGGTCGGGCAGGCCCCCGCTGGCGCGTTGAACGAAAAGAGGCGCGGCTCGATTTCATCGATGGTGAAACCTGAGACCGGGCAGGCGAAGCGGGCAGAGAACGTGATCCGTTCGTGGGTTTCGTTTTTGTTGCGGAGGACGCTGCTCTGCTCCCTCTCCCCATCGCCCTTCGCGTTGGGGAGTGGGTTGGGGTGAGGGGCAGCCTCTTGCGCCAATGCCTGTTGCCGCCCCTCACCCCGGCCCTCTCCCCGTGAAGAACGGGGAGCGGGAGCAGTGAGAGGCCTATCGACGTATTCGGCAATGGCGAGGCCGTCGGCGAGTTTGAGGGCTTGCTCAAAACTGTCGGCGAGGCGGGTGCCTAAGTCTTTCTTGACGACGATGCGGTCGACGACGACGTCGATGTCGTGCTTGAATTTTTTGTCGAGCTTGGGCGCATCCGCGATGTCGTAGACTTCGCCGTTGATCTTGAGGCGCTGATAGCCCTTCTTCTGCCATTCGGCGATTTCCTTGCGGTATTCGCCCTTGCGGCCGCGCACGACGGGGGCGAGCAGCAGCAGCCGGGTGCCTTCAGGGAGTGCCAGCACGCGGTCGACCATCTGTGAAACGGTCTGGCTTTCGATGGGTAAGCCCGTTGCGGGCGAATAGGGCACGCCGACGCGGGCGAACAGCAGGCGCAAGTAGTCGTAGATTTCCGTCACCGTGCCGACGGTCGAACGCGGGTTTTTGCTTGTCGTCTTTTGTTCGATCGAGATGGCGGGCGACAGGCCATCGATGTGATCGACATCGGGCTTCTGCATCATTTCGAGAAACTGGCGGGCGTACGCGCTCAGGCTCTCGACATAGCGGCGCTGGCCTTCGGCGTAGATGGTGTCGAAGGCGAGCGAGGACTTGCCCGAGCCCGACAACCCCGTGAACACGACCAGCGCGTCACGCGGGATTTCGAGATCAACGTTTTTCAGGTTGTGCTCGCGCGCGCCGCGGACGTGGATGGTTTTGTGGGCTGCGCCCACGGGGATGGTTTTCATTAGGTCCGCGCCGGGGCGGGCGGGCTTCTTTACAAGTTTCGCCATAGTCCCTGTTCTACTTGGCATTGCGAGCGTCGAGCCAGCGTTGGAGAGAGGATTGTGTTTCGCGTGATGGTCGTCCGGCGATGAGGCCTTCGATACTCAAGTCCTCCTCGATATCCGGCCACTGGATGCCGGTGCCTGCTCCAATCAAACGCCAAGTTTTTCGCTCCTGAGCGGTTGCGTGCTCAAGGCGAGGATACCAGACGAGCGGAACGGACAGCGATCGCCCGTCGGCCAGATCGACGGTCAGTGTGTCGTCCGTGATGTGGACGCCGGTGGCGCGCGGCGGATTGAACTCAGGTGCCGAAATATTCATTCCATGCCTCCAACAGGCGCGCCGCGTGGTCTGCGACGTGCCTCTCGATTTCGCGCAATTCCGCGCGTCCAAACCCGTCGCTGCTGGCGAGCCTTACAGGGTCGAGCCAGAATTTGGCGAGGCGATCGTCACGTTCGACGTGGATATGGGGTGGCTCAGTCCCATCGCCAGAATAGAAGAAAAAGCGGTATGGGCCAATCCGCATCACTGTCGGCATCAGCGCGCCTCCAGGAATCCGAGGTGTGCGCGCGCCTTCCAGCCCAGCCGGGCGGGGGGTTGTCGAACTGATCTGGCCATCCGCGATCCCATAGCCGAGCGCTAGCAGCACGGCAACGGCCGGATAGTCACGTGCGGCTAAGCGCTCGAACGGATGCCGTATCTGGCTGGGGTCCGGCCCTGCCTTCTTAGTGCACCTTGAACTCAGCGCCGATCAGCCGCAGCTCAGCTGGGCGGATCAGTTTCGAGTGCGCGACGGTGACTTTGAACAGCGGACCGTCGAGCTTGGCGGTCCAGAAGTCGAGGAAGGCCTTGAGCTTGGGAAAGCGCGGGGCAGAATCGTAATCTTGCCAGATGTAGCTCTGCAGCAGGGCCGGATGATCGGGCATCCGGTACAGGATCTCGGCGGTTGTCAGGCTGAAGCCTGCGAGCTGCGCCCGGAAGCTTTCGTCGTAAGTTCGAACGTGATCGGTCACTGGCAATCTCCCTTGAACCGGTCTGATCGCGTGCCCTCCCTAGAATTGGAAATGTTAGGCGAGAATCGTTTGTTGTCCATGAAGAAATTGCATTGCGCCGCGATGCGAGCAGTAACCACGATTGAGTGCTAAGGGTTGCTTTGCGGCAGCAAAGGAACCCGGTAACCGCCATGCTCGAGACGGCGCTGAAGAGTTTTACGACGTTCTTCGCCACCATCGGCCCGATCGAGGCGGCGGTGCTGTTCGCGACGTTGACGCCGAAGATGCCGCGCGCCGAACGCCGCCGTATTGCGCTGCGCGCAACCGTCATCGCGACGATGATCTTAGGCTTCTTCACGCTGCTCGGCGGGCCCATATTGCGGCAGCTCGGCGTGTCGATCGCGGCGCTGCAAACGGCCGGCGGCATCGTGCTGCTGCTGATCGCGCTGGATATGATTTTTGCCCGGCCCGGCGGGTCGATCAAGCTGACGCCGCTCGAAGGCGAGGAAGCGCAAACGCGCGACGACGTGGCGGTGTTTCCGTTAGCGACGCCGCTGCTGGCGGGGCCGGGTGCGATGAGTGCCGGGATTTTGCTCGCGGCCAACGCCCACGGCGAGCCGCTTGGGCTCGCCGTTGTTGCCGGTGCGCTGCTCGCGGTGATGGCGATAACGCTGGCGTTGCTGGCGCTGGCCCACGAGCTCAACCGGATGATGAGCCTGACGGCGCAGCGCGTGCTGATCCGCGTCTTCGGGATACTGCTGGCGGCCATCGCCGTGCAGGCGCTGTTCAACGGCATCGGCGCGTCGGGCCTGATGGAACTGTAGTTTTCGTTGGGCCGCCTCTCAGCCCAACCCTCTCCCCGTTGAGTGCAGAAACGGGGCGAGGGGGTGCTCTCAAACGTACAAAGAATGAGCGCCCGTTAGCGGCTCTTTAACGCCTCAGTGTTTCAATCCGGAACAGTTCGTTGCGTTTTGTCGCGTTTGTAAAGGCGTATCTCATGTCTGCGTTCGACGCTGGCCGTCCGCCAGCCGTATCTCTTCGCGCTGTTCTTGCGCGTGCGTCAGCCGTTGCCGTGCTGTTGGCACTAACGGGCTGTGCTTCCACACCCCGGCAGTATTCGGCCAACGATGTCCGTGTCGCGCAAGCGGCCGTGATCGACGTCGAGGATGACGGCTTGCCGGCGCAGACGCCGCCGCCAGCCCGCGCGCGGCAGATGCCGGACGATCCGAGCGAGCCGTTCAGCCGCAACTATGGCGGCGAAAATCCGTCGCGGACGACGACGGTTGAACCGGATGAGCCGAAAGCGCCGCGCCTGCCGCAGCCTGCGATCCCAAGCGATCTGCCGCCGGCGTTCCGCAAACAGCTGGCAGCAGCGATCACGGTGAATGAATAGCCGTTCATCGAAGCACGAGATCGCGACCGGGAAATGATTCTCGAACGCGTTCGCGCGTCTCTCGCCACGACGGAACGATCGCAGTTGTGCGTTGTCTGCGATGAGGGCGCCGCTCCCCGCGCGCTCATTATCAGGAGACAGACAATGCGTAAATCTTCACTCGCTATGCTCGCGCTTGCCGCAGGATTCTGTTTGACCGGCGTCACCGCACAGCAAGCCGCGGCCGCTCCGGTTGCAAAACACGGCTTCACCGCCGGCAGCGATATCGTCCAGGTGCGGCTTGATCGCCATCGCGGCGTCAATCGCGGCTTCTACAAGCAGCGCCACGTTCGTAGCCATCGCTTGTGGCAGGCACCGCTGTTCGTTCAGCGCGCCGATCGCGGTGGGTGCTATTGGTTGAAGCGGAAAGCAATCAACACCGGCAGCCGCTATTGGCAGCGCCGCTACAACGCCTGCCGCTTCGGCTGAGCGCAACGCCATAGGAACGAGGGGCGGGTGCAAACCCGTCCCTTTTCATTTGGGCGCGTGAAACGTCCGCGATAGGGTGCTGCGATGATCGCAACGCGGCGCGGAACGATGACGGCGGACGTTGAAATTTTACGGTACGGGGAAGTGGCGGCGGGTGCCGATCTGGCTGCCGGGCTCGATGCCGTGTTTTTTCAGGCGAGCAACACGCAGGAATTTACGAACGGAGACGCGCGCGCCGCGTTTCGCGAACGCTGGCTCGGGCGCTATCTGGAGCATGATGCTCGCTTCGCCTTTGTGGCGTTGGCCGCGGGCGGGCGCGTTGCAGGTTATGTTGTTGGCAGCGTCGACGATCCGGCGCTGACGCCGCGCTTCGCTGACACTGCCTATTTCCAAGCGTTCAAGGACCTGACAGCCAGGTTTCCGGCTCACCTGCACGTCAACCTCGGACCTGAATTTCGCGGCCAGGGTATCGGCGGCGCAATGATCGCGCGGTTCGTAAATGCGGCCCGCGCGGCAGGATCGCCGGGTTTGCACGTGGTCACGAGTAGGGCTGCGCGCAACGTCGCGTTCTACGCGCGCAATGGCTTCCATCAGGCCGGTGCGAACGGGGAAGGCGTGGGCGAAATCGTATTTCTGGCGCGAAAGCTGTGAGCACGGCCGGCGCGTGTCTTGACATTCAGAACAAAAAGAGAACTGTAGCCTTTTCCGGTTTTGGAGCCAGTTTTGGAGCCAGTTTAGGAGAAGGTCATGGCCGCGTTTCGCAGCACGTCTCAAGCTTCCGCACTTTCGCATCTGCACGCCGCGAGCGATGTCTGCCCACTGTGCGAGCAGGCGATCCCGAACGATAAGCAGGCCGCAGTGCAGGAGCGGGCGCGGGCGCGCGAGCGGCAACGCGAAGCCGAGGATCAGGCACGTATGCAAGCGGCGGTCGAGACCGCGCTGACGTCGGCGACGGCGCGCATGACGTCGGACTTCGCGGCAAGAGAAGCCAAAGTGCGCGACGAGGTGCGTTTGGCGGCAGAGCATGCGATGACGGCAAAGATTGCAGATGCGCGCTCGGCGCAGGTCGCCGCCGAAAAACGGGCCGCCGACATTGCAGCCGCGCAGGAAGACATGATCGCCGTGCGATTGCGCGAGCAACGCGACTTGGCTGAGGCTGCAAAGTCCGACGCGGTCAACGCCGAGCGCATCAAGCAGTTCGAAAAGAATTTGAAGCTTGAAAGCATGGTCGAGGATTTGCAGCGCAAACTGCAGAACAAGACCGTCGATGAATTGGGCGACGGCGCCGAAGTCGATCTCTTCGAGGTGCTGCGTGGCGAATTTCCTGGCGACGACATCGCACGCGTGGGGCGCGGCAAGCCCGGCGCCGATATCGTCCACAAGGTCCGCCACAACGGGGTCGCGTGCGGGACGATCCTCTACGATTCAAAAAACCATCAACAGTGGCGCAACGACCATGCGAGCAAACTGCGCGCCGATCAGATCGAGGCCAGCGCCGATCATGCGGTGCTATCGACCAAGGCCTTTCCAAAGGACCAGCGCGAACTGCACATTGAAAGCGGCGTCATCATCGTCAAGCCCGGCCGCGCCGCCGTCATGGCGATGATCCTGCGCCGCCACATCGTGCAGATGCATACGCTGCGCGTCAGCAACGAAGCGCGCTCCAACAAGATCGACGAACTCTATACGTTGATGACGTCAGACCGCTTCGAACAGTTTATGTCTGCGATGCGCCGCGCCACCGAGCAGCTCGAAGCGCTGCAGGCGCAGGAGCGCAAGGCGCATGACCAGACATGGAAAAAGCAGGGTGAATTGTTCAATACGCTGATGCGCTCGTGCGCGCAGTTCGATAACGAGATTGCGCGCATCATCGGCACGGCAAATTCAGACATGTAAGAGCAAGGCGGCCAGCCCCCGATTGCGCGAAGGGCCGGCCGGATTGCGTGTCTCAGTTTGTGTTTTCAGTTCGGAAGTTCGGGGATGCGCGGCGGCATCGCGAACACGGGCGTTGGCAGCGGCATTGGTGTCGGCGCCGGCGCAGCTGCCAACGAAATCGTGCGTGGGTCGTCCGTCGTGCGGCGCGATTTGCCCTCGAACATCGCACCCTGCTCGATCGACAGCGACTGGTGGAAGATGTCGCCCTCGACCTGGCTGGTCGCTTGCAGCATGACGCGCTTGGAGCGGACCGAGCCGACGACGTGGCCGCGGATCACGACTTCGTCGGCAACGATGCCGCCTGAAATCGTTGCCGTCTCGCCGATGATGACGTGGCTGCCGTGGATATCGCCTTCGACGATGCCATCGACTTGGACTTCGCCCTTCGAGATCAGATTGCCGTTGATTGTGAGGTCCGGACCGATGACGGAGGCGGCAACGCGATCATTGCCGCGCGGTGCGTTGGCGATGCCGCGGACGGGAAAAGCGGCGGCGGCGTCGCCGGCGCTGAAATTCATTTGCGGCTTGGCGGTTTCCGTTTCGGAGCGGCGGAAGTTCGGCAGCATGTGGATAATCCCCTCTGACACAACTTAAGCAACATCAATTCCCGCATACCCGCCGGACAATCGCACGCCGAACACCCCGCTTGTGGCGGATACGCATGATTCGGCTAACAGCTTTCAGACGCGGCAGCACCCTACGCCGACCGGCTATCCACCGCAATTCCCCAACTTTCGAACAGCTAACCAACGGTTGCGTCGGCACTGTGGCGCGAGATACACGGTTTGCCAGCAGCATTCCCAGCGGCATTCTAAGAGTATCCGGCGGCTGTCAGACTTTGAGGGCTTTGACGGCGGCGAGAACGTCGCTGGCGTGGTTCGGGACTTTGATTTTGCGCCAGCTTTTGGCGATCCGCCCGCCCTTGTCGATCAAGAACGTCGAGCGTTCGACACCCATGTAGGCCTTGCCGTACATCGATTTTTCGACCCAGACGCCATAGGCGCCTGCTGCAGCCTTAGCCTCGTCGGCGACTAGGCGAACGGTCAATTCGTGCTTAGATTTGAATTTCTGGTGACTTTCGACCCCGTCGGGCGACACGCCGATGATTTCGGCGCCCGCATCGGCAAATTTGCGGGCCAAAAAGGAAAAGTCTTTCGCCTCCGCCGTGCATCCGGTTGTGTCGTCCTTGGGGTAAAAATAGAGGACAACGAGTCGCCCCTTAAATTTCGAAAGTTGCACGGTTTTGCCGGTGTCGTCGGGCAGCTTGAAATCCGGGGCTTTGCTGCCGTCTTGAAGCATGGGATGGCGCCTTTCTTTTGTCGCTTTTCGACTCGTACGTGCCGGTGTACGTCCCTGAAGGACAACAAGTTTAGTTCGGTCGCGTGATGGGGGCTGCGCGCGCTGCGGACGCCATGACACGCATGGCGAAAGCGGTGCTGCCGGCACGGACTTGAGGAGCGACGTTGAACACACCACCACCAGGCCCCAAATCTACTGGTCCCCGACCGCCGCCGAAACCGGGTGCTGGCCAGAGCACTGGGTCGAGTACCGGCCGGGGCACTGGTCCGCACCCTGGCCCGCACACTGGGCCGCACACTGGGCAAAGCGGTGTGACGTCGCCGCCGCGCCTTCCCGAACAACCCGTGCGATCTGTGACGGTCAAAGCCGGGCCGGTGCAGCCAAGGCCGCAAGCGCCGGCGCCGTCGATACCGCTGTCGAACCTCGCGCGCCGCGCCGGCCGCGTGCTGCGCGTCACGCTCTATACCGTCGTGCCGCTGCTGCTGCTGGGTCTGATGGCGGTGGGCATCACGTATGTGCGTCTGAGACACGGACCGATTGCGTTCGACGTGCTGGTGCCGCCGATCGAACGCGGCATTAATGCCGAACTTGCGAGCTATTCGGTCAAGATCGGCGGCGCCGATTTACGCCTCGGCGAAAATGGCGCGCTAGAGTTTCGCCTGCGCCAGCTGAGCGTCCTCGAAAGCGATGGCGAAACCGTCGCCGTGGCGCCGTTGGCTGCCGTCAACATTTCGACCGCCGCCTTGTGGCGCGCTGCGATCGTGCCGGCCCGCGTCGAGCTGATCGATCCGGTCATCAATCTTGTCTACACCGACGACGGCGGACTTGCCCTCGACACCAGCGTTGAAGGCGCCGCCCGGCCAGCTGACGGTTCCGGTGCCGACGGCAAGCTGCAGGCCCGGCTGCCGTCAACGTCAGGGGCAGCGGCGGTTGCCGCACAGAAGTCACAAGAGACATCGCAAGCAAAGGACCCGGTTCCAGGCCGTCAGTTGAATCTCGCCAAGATGCTGAGCGACGCATCGCGACGCGCCCGCAAGCGGCTTGACGCAACGGCGTATCTGACCGAGTTCGGGCTGCGCAACGCCTCCGTCGTGCTCAACTATGCCGGGCAGAAAAGCGCTTGGCGCGTCGATGAAGCCAGCATCGACTTTAATCATGCGCGCCGCCGCAGCGTCATTTCCGGCCGGGCGTCGGTGGCGTCGCAGCGCGGGCCGTGGACGCTGTCGTTCTTGACGGACGAAACCGATAAGTCCGACCGGCTGCAAGTAAAGGCCACGGTGCGCGATCTGGTGCCGTCAACGCTGTCGGCGGCGGCGCCGCCGCTGGCACTCCTCAAAATGTTCGATGTGCCGCTTGCAGGCGACGCAACGGTCGATCTCGCGACATCGGGCGAGATCGAAAAAAGCGAAATCGCACTTGAAGTCGGCGCCGGCAACATTGCGCACCCGGACTTAGCGCGACCGTTTGATATCGTCGCTGGCCTGTTTCGCCTGACCTACGACGGCCGGGACCGGCGCTGGGATCTGCAGCCGAGCCCGGTCAAATGGGGCGACGGCAGCATCCAGTTTTCGGGCATCATGAAGGATGTCGCGGCCGGCAACGGCATGCCGCTGTGGCGCTTTGAGTTGGACGGCAGGAACGGCGTGTTCGAAGCCGCGGATTTCAAGGTGCCGCCGGTTGCGATCGATACGTTCGCCGTCAAGGGCGCGCTGGTGCCGCGGCGCGGGCTTGTCGAGGTGGCGGAGTTCCGCCTGACGGGCGGCGGCGGCGAAATTGGCATGACGGGACAAACGCAATCAGGTCCCGCAGGCCAGAGCACGGCCGCCGACGTGACGATTTCAGCGATGCCGCTTGCGACAGTGAAAGCCCTGTGGCCCCGCGCGCTGGCAACCGGCGCGCGCGAGTGGGTCGGCGAGCGTGTAACAGAAACTACATTCAAGGGCGGCTCGCTGCGCTTCCGCACGGGGGCTTTCGTGACCGATGCGCCGCCGGCGGCTCCGGGTCAGAAGGTTGAGCGCCTGACAGCGACGTTCGAAGCCGCAAACTCGTCGTTCATTCCGCTTCCAGGGATGGCGCCGATCTTAGCGCCGCGGGCGCTGATCCAGATCGCCGACAACGCGCTCGAAATCGCAATTCCAGAAGCCGCAGTCGTGCTTCCTGGCAATCGCACGGTGCCGCTAAAGGCTGGACGATTGACGGCGCAAGACGTGATGCACAAGCGGACGGAAGGCGAGATCACGTTTTCAACGCAGGCTCAACTTGGTCCGTTTTTGGAAACAATCGAGCAGATGCCCGTGCGGGCTGTGCGCGAAGCAGCCCCGTTCCCCAAGGCCGGCGACGGCAAGGTCGATGCGCAACTGAAAATCAAGCTGCCGCTGGTCTCGAAGCTCGATGCCGACGACGTTGTGATCGAGGGCAAAGCCAAGATTACCGACGGCCGCTTCGGTAAGGTCGGCGGGCAGTTCGACGTCCAGGGTTTTACGCTGGCGCTCGATCTGACGGAAACGGCGCTCGATGCCAAAGGCGACCTGCTGGTCAATGGCGTTCCGGCCAAGATTACGGGCCAGCGCGTGTTTGGCGCCGACGCCGATCAGCAGCCGCCGATGAAAATTACGGCGAGCCTTGATGAAGCCGATCGCACGCAACTTGGTCTCGACATCAACGATCTGGTGCGCGGCGTTGTGCCGGTTGAGGTGTCGCTGCAAAAAGCCGGGCGGCCCGAGCCCGTCGTGCGCCTGAAAGCCGATCTCGCCAACGCGGAGATCGCGATCGACGCCATTGCTTGGCGCAAGGCGGCAGGCCGCGCCGCCATTCTCGAAACCGATATTGTGAC
>JANNSR010000004.1:0-10692 GCA_031402935.1 Hyphomicrobium sp.
AGAAAGCCGTTCAGGAACAGTAAGGCCGGCAGCGATCGCCGCACCGGCACCGCAACCACGTCCGCAAAGGCCGGAGCTGCCTGGGTGTCGCGAACCTCCGATTTTGCAGAAACGTAGACGACGGCAGCGGCAATGAGAAAATTCAGCGCCACGGCTGCCGCGACAGCGCCGTCGATGCCGAAAAACGAAATCAGCACAAAACTGCAGACCAGCGCCCCTGCGGCGGCGCCGAGTGTGTTGATGAAATAGTACTCGCTGATGTTCTGTAGCAGGCCGGGCTGGAACCGCCGCAGAATGGGGATGACCAGCGGCAATGTGGCGCCCATAAGGGCCGTCGGAACAAGCAGGAAAAGCGCGACGAAGACAAACGTCAGCGTGTAGTCGCTGCCCGCGGTCGCATGTCCGATGTAGGACAGAAGCGGCAGGCTCGCGAGGCCGTAGGCGCCGATCAGCGCTTCGATCGCGACGTAGATTGACGCCGGGCTCTTGACGCGCTCGGCGAGAACCCCGCCGATCAGGCTGCCGATGCCGAGCCCAAACATAAAGATCGTGACGATGATGGCCGTCGATACCGACCCGACGCCGTAGTACAGCGTCAACAGCCGCTGCCAGCAGACTTGATAGATCAGCGCCGCAAAACCGGACGCGAAAAAAATGATGGAGAGCAGCAATCGATCGGGGGCCGTCGCCGAGCGCAGTTCACGAAGACTCATCGGTGTCTCTGCTCAAACGTGTTGCTACATTTGTACGGCCGCGGCCTCGCGCAATCGCCGCGCCAACAGGGCTGGCTTTTCTCGCCTGATTGCAAGAGGTTGGCAGTATCGATTGGACGGTAAGTAAACGCACGAAGGCAAACGGAATCATCGCTGTGTGGCGGAAGGCCGGGCCTATTCCGGCGCCATGTGGCGAATGGGTGCCATTTGGGTCCGTTTTGGCCCGCACAGCGCCGCCATTCGGCGGCTATCGCGGTGGCGTTTGCGGCGCAACGCTAGGCCGAGACCGCAACGATGGTCGATCGCTGCGTTGATGAACGCGCCGAGAGTTAGCCATTCCGGTCCAGGCTATTTGCACGGCCGCTGCGCAAACAGCACGCAATACTGCCGGCTTCGGCGTTTTTCAGGTTGCCCGGCACGCGCAAATGCCTAGAAACGCAGGTGCGCGGGTGTAGCTCAATGGTAGAGCAGTAGCCTTCCAAGCTAAATACGAGGGTTCGATTCCCTTCACCCGCTCCATCCGCCTCCGCCGAAGGCTTCGGCGGGATCGGGCGGGGCTCAATGGCAGCAAAAATGGCGGTATGGGAGGCGGATGTCACGCCGAAGCTTTAGCGAAGGCGGACCGATCAATATGACCTTCGTCTATCTGCTCCAAACCCACGCCGATCCGTCGAAATTTTATATTGGCATTCCAATAAAGACTTTTGGGTAATTCAGGTGCCCAGCTAGCTGTCTGGCCCAGATCACCGCCGCGTCGCAAGCCGCGAATTGCTCGGTGCCGTAGGTCTGGGTTGAAATCCTGCCGCCTTGTTCGAGGATCAGAAGGGCGGTCGCCTCCCATTCGCAGGGTGAGATCTCGCGGATGTTGGCGTGCAACTCGGCACCGTCTTCATGCCGGAACAGGGGATGTTTGGTGGCCATGGAGACAGGTCCTCGCGCTCGGGCCGAGACGACGCCCGACAAATCGCCTTTTAGCACATTCATCAGCGAGTCGCAGCTCACGGACTTAAGATGTTGTTCTCAGTCCAGAGGTAGCCGCGACAGGGCAGCGCCAGGGGCAGGACTTGGCAGCCGCTTTCCGCCCATAGGTGCCCGCCCCGCGAGTAGGTCTCACGCCGCTCTCATAGCCCGCTAACATCAATCCCATTCACGCTTGCCGTCGAATAGTCGCCTTAACCCGCTCCAAATTTCTCCCTTCGCAAATCTGCGACACAAACGCTACATAGTGCGCGCTGGCTCGAGACCGAAGGATTCTCACAACATGCTCATCACCACCGTCAACGAGGTCGAAGGCTACCGGGTAGTGCGTCATCTGGGGCTTGTACGCGGTTTGACGGTCAGGTCTCGCTCGGTGGTCGGCAATCTGGGTGCTGCGATCCAGATTTTCTTCGGCGGCAATATCACCGTTTATACCAAGCTCGCCGAGCAGACCCGGCAAGAGGCGCTGAATTTACTGGTCGAACATGCGCAGCAGATGGGCGCCAATGCCGTCATCGGCATGCGCTACGACGCCAACGAAATCGCCGCCGCTGTGACCGAAGTACTGGCGTATGGATCGGCCGTCGTGATTGAGCCGGTCGGGCAGAGCCCGAGTGTTGCCCAGGGCCCATGGACCGCCGGCCCACCGGGTATCGCGCGCTAAGTCAAAGCGGCGGGACTTAAAAAAAGGGCGGCTAGCGGCTGACAAGCCGAAAACAATCAGCTATGCAGCAGGGCCCCGGATGAGGCAGCCTGACGCTGGGCATTACGCCCATGTCGCGTTGAAGGGGTGTAGCTCAATTGGTAGAGCGTCGGTCTCCAAAACCGAAGGTCGGGGGTTCGAGCCCCTCCGCCCCTGCCATCTCGACGTGGCGCCTCGTTCTGGAATGTCCTGCCGGCCGGCGTCTGGGGTATCCCCAGAGGCGGGTTGCGGCAGGTTGTCGCATTTGTGCAACGAAAGCAGTTTGATGGCGAAGTTCAATCCAATCACGTTTATGCAAGAAGTCCGGCAGGAAGTCTCAAAGGTTACCTGGCCGACGTGGAAAGAGGTTTGGATCACGACGGTGATGGTGCTCATCATGGTCGCGCTCGCCTCTATTTTCTTTTTGCTCGTGGATCAGGCGTTGAGCTTCGTCGTGCGATTCGTCTTGGGGTTGGGTAGCTGACACCGTCGGAAAATTCAAAAACTCAGCGCACAAGAGGGCCTGTGACGATGGTTGTCGCGCAGACAAGTGAAGCGAAAAAAACGGTTGAGGGCACGCGCTGGTACATCGTGCACGCCTACACCAATTTCGAGCGCAAGGTCGCCGACGCCATTCGCGAGCGCGCTAAGGCCGGCGGTCTCGATCACCTGTTCGAAGAGATCGTGGTGCCGACCGAAGAGGTCGTCGAAGTCAAGCGCGGGCGCAAGATCCCGACCGAACGCAAGTTTCTGCCCGGATACGTGCTGGTCAAAATGAAGATGACCGACGCCGCGTTCGTGATGATCAAGAATACGCCGAAGGTTACGGGATTTCTCGGCGCCGATAACAAGCCGATGCCGATCCCGGAAGCCGAAGCGATGCGTATCCTTCATCAAGTGAAGGAAGGCGTCGAACGTCCGAAACCGACGATCACATTCGAGATCGGCGAGAACGTCAAAGTGGCGGACGGACCATTTGCGTCGTTCACCGGCGTTGTCGAAGAGGTCGATGAAGAAAGAAGCCGCGTCAAAGTCGCGGTCTCGATCTTCGGGCGGCCGACGCCGGTCGAACTTGAGTTTGGTCAGGTCGAGAAAATCCCGACCTGAAGCGTCAGCCTTGCGGTTGTGAGATTACGGATTTCCGGCAGGTGACTGCCGGTCATCGTTACGGAGGGCAACTTCCGCGGCGGTATCGTGCGGGAGGGCAGGCTTCATTTCCGAAGTCCGGCCCGTTGGACCGCTAACCCTGGGTGATTTTGCCTTTCGTCGAGGCGAGGCGCCCGTAACGCTTAGGGGAAACCATGGCGAAGAAAATCGACGGTTACATCAACCTCCAGGTGCCAGCAGGCGCGGCCAATCCGTCGCCGCCTATCGGCCCCGCGCTCGGTCAGCGCGGCGTCAACATCATGGAGTTCTGCAAGTCCTTCAACGCCAAGACGAAGGATCTTGAGCAGGGTACCCCCATCCCGGTGAAGATCACGGTCTACTCCGACCGCTCGTTCACGTTCGAGATGCGAAACCCGCCTGCGACCTACTTGATCAAGAAAGCCGCCGGCCTGAAGCCGACCGGCAAGGGCGGATCGGGTTCCAAGCAGCCGGGGATTGTTGTCGCCGGTGAGGTGACGGTTTCGCAACTGCGCGACATCGCCAAGCTGAAGCTCAAGGACATGAACACCAGCGACATCGACGCCGCGGCGCGCACGCTTGCTGGCAGCGCCCGGTCGATGGGTCTCAAGGTGGTGGAGTAAACCGATGGCGGAAGCAAAAAAATCAACTGTCAGCGCCGAGAAGGCCAAGGCAACGCGCCTCGCCGGCGGCAAACGTATGGTCGTCGTCATGGAAGGTCTCGTGGCGGGTAAGGCCTACGGGGTCGATGAGGCCGTGAAGATTATCAAAGGCCGCGCGAAAGCTAAGTTTGACGAGACAATCGAAGTCGCGATGAACCTCGGCGTCGACCCCAAACACGCCGACCAGATGGTCCGCGGCGTCTGCAACCTGCCGAACGGCTCGGGCCGTACGGCGCGCGTTGCCGTGTTCGCCAAGGGCGCCAAGGCTGAAGAAGCCAAGGCGGCAGGCGCCGATATCGTCGGCGCCGAAGACCTCGTCGAAATCGTATCGAAAGGCACGATCAACTTCGATCGCTGCATCGCAACGCCGGACATGATGGGCCTCGTTGGCCGTTTGGGTAAGGTGCTCGGGCCCCGCGGCTTGATGCCGAACCCGCGCGTCGGCACGGTGACGATGGACGTCGTTGGCGCCGTCAAGGGTGCCAAGGGCGGCTCGGTCGAATTCCGCGTTGAGAAGGCCGGTATCGTTCACGCCGGCATCGGCAAAGCCAGCTTCACCGAGAAGGCGCTGGTCGAAAATATCAAAGCGTTCGTCGATGCGGTCATCAAGGCAAAGCCGAACGGCTCAAAGGGCACGTACCTCAAGAAGGTTTCGGTGTCGTCGACGATGGGACCGGGCCTCAAGCTTGATCCTTCGACTGTGGCCTCGGGCCCGGTCAGCTAACGATCTCAAGAATTCCGGGGCAACCCGGAAGACCCTGAACCGGGGCGGCAACGTTCCGGTCCAGCACTGTCCGAGACTGCGGGTGCTGAGCCTTCTTACAAGGTGATGCCTAAATCGTTTGAGCCCGCATGAGACAGAAGTTGATCCGGATTTCGGGCGATAACGCCCAAAGTCCGGTTTGAACCTTCTGGGTCAGCACCGTGCCGCCTCTTAAACGAGGATCACGGATACGAGGACAGACCAAAAGTCGTCCGCTCTTGACCTCAAGAGCTGGCGGCAAGGTGCAACCCGCAGTACCTCGGCAATGAGGTGCCGCAGCAAGGAGACGAAACGTGGATAGAGCCGCGAAACGTGAGCTCATCGACAGCCTGCACGGCGTGCTGAAAAGCACAGGCGTGGTGGTCGTCGCCCACAACACCGGCATGGTGGCTGCCCAATCGGCAGACTTCCGCAGCAAGGTCAAAGCTGCAGGCGGAACCGTGAAGGTGACCAAGAACAAGCTGGCGCAGCTCGCGCTCAAGGATACCGACGCCGAGATGCTCTCGGGACTGATGAAGGGGCCGGTTATTCTGGCCTTCTCAAAAGACCCGATCGCCGCGGCGAAGGCTGCCGTCATGTACGCCAAGGGGAACGACAAGCTCGTCATCCTCGGGGCTGCGATGGGCAAGACCATCCTTGACGCGAACGGCGTGAAGGCACTCGCCGAATTGCCGTCGCTTGATGAACTGCGCGCGAAGATCATCGGTCTGTTGAACGCTCCGGCGACCAAAATCGCCCGGACCGTCAAAGAGCCGGGTGCAAAGCTCGCACGCGTCATCCAAGCGAAGGCCGCAAAAGCCGAGGCGGCCTGAGACGCATGTTCGATTGTGGGGACCGATAAGGGTTCTGAAACGCTCAAACGCAGCACGAAGGTGCTGCAAAACCACTCATCAAGGTTCAAACCGGAAGGACAGTACCTATGTCTAAGATCGAAAAAATCGTCGACGACTTGTCGGCGCTCACCGTGCTCGAAGCTGCCGAACTCGCCAAGATGCTCGAAGAGAAGTGGGGCGTCTCGGCCGCTGCTGCCGTCGCTGTTGCCGCGGCGCCTGCCGGTGGTGGTGCCGCCGCCGCCGAAGAGCAGACCGAGTTCAGCGTTATTCTGAAGTCGGGTGGCGACAAGAAGATCAACGTCATCAAGGAAGTGCGCGCCATTACGGGTCTCGGACTGAAGGAAGCCAAGGATCTCGTCGAAGCCGGCGGCAAGGCCGTCAAGGAAGGCGTGACGAAGGACGAAGCCGCCAAGCTCAAGAAGCAGCTGGAAGACCAGGGTGCCGTCGTCGAAGTGAAATAAGGTTTTTTGTTTGTGCGCTGCGACTCTCCTTCGTCGAGCCGGCCGCAGCGCACAACAATTCCTACGCACACGGCGGCAGGCTCCGCGGAGCGGAGTCGCCGTGTGCAACCAAAAACGTCTTTCCGGAGTGTTCCGATGGCGCTGACGCCAGAAAGAACCCTCCGGTAAGCCGTTTCAAGAGAGGGCCGATGCTCTCGAACGATATGACGGCGATTTTGAATTGGTTCGCGGGAAACCCCCTCCCGCATCGACGAGCATGAAGGAGCGGACATGGCTCAGACCCTTACAAGCCGCAAGCGTATCCGGAAGAAATTCGGTTCCATCGCCGAAGTCGCTGAGATGCCGAACCTGATCGAGGTTCAAAAGGCGTCTTACGAAGACTTCCTGATGGTCAAGGAGCCTGCTGGCGGGCGCCGCGACGACTTCGGCTTGCAGTCGGTCTTCAAAAGCGTGTTTCCGATTTCGGACTTCGCCGGCAAGGCGACGCTGGAGTTCGTGCGCTATGAATTTGAAGCGCCGAAGTTCGATACCGACGAGTGCATGCAACGCGACATGACGTATGCCGCGCCGCTGAAGGTCAAGCTGCGCCTGATCGTGTTCGACGTGAACGAAGAGACGGGCTCGAAGTCGATCAAGGACGTCAAGGAGCAGGACGTCTACATGGGCGACATGCCGCTCATGACGCAGAACGGCACCTTCATCATCAACGGCACCGAACGCGTCATCGTCTCCCAGATGCACCGTTCGCCGGGCGTGTTCTTCGACCACGACCGGGGCAAGACGCATTCGTCGGGCAAACTTTTGTTCGCGGCCCGCATCATTCCGTATCGCGGCTCGTGGCTCGACTTCGAATTCGACGCCAAGGATATCGTCTATGTCCGCATCGACCGGCGCCGCAAGCTGCCGATCACGACGATGCTGTATGCGCTGGGTCTCGACGACGAGGAAATTCTCGCGCACTTCTACAAGCATATTCCGATCAAGGAATCGCGGCGCGGCTGGAAAATGCCGTACCTCGCCGACAAGTTCCGCGGCGTCACGCCCCAGTCCGATATCGCCGACGCTAAGACCGGCGAAGTCGTCGCCAAGCAAGGCGAGAAGATCACGGCACGCCGCGCCCGCGAGCTCGGCGAAACCGGCATCAAGGAAATCCTGGTTGCGGCCGAGGATCTGGCTGGCCGCTATATCGCCGAAGACATCGTCGATCTCGAAAACGGCAAGATCATTGCCGAAGCCGGCAACGAACTCGACGCCAACCTTCTTGCCGAACTCAAAGACCAGAAGATCCGCGAATTCCACATTCTCGACATCGACTACATCAACATCGGCGCGTTCATTCGCAACACGCTGAACATTGACAAGAATGCCAACAGCCAGGAAGCGCTGATGGACGTCTACCGGGTTATGCGCCCGGGCGAGCCGCCGACGATCGAAGCCGCGACAGCACTGTTCAACGGCCTGTTCTTCGACAGCGAGCGCTATGATCTCTCGGCCGTCGGCCGCGTAAAAATGAATATGCGTCTCGAACTCGATGCGCCCGACACGATGCGCGTTCTGCGCCGGGAGGACATCCTCTCGGTCGTCAAGACGCTGGTCGATCTGCGCGACGGCAAGGGCGAAATCGACGACATCGATCACCTCGGCAACCGCCGCGTGCGCTCTGTCGGCGAGTTGATGGAGAACCAGTACCGCGTCGGCTTGCTGCGCATGGAACGCGCCATCAAGGAACGCATGTCGTCGGTCGATATCGACACGGTGATGCCGCAGGATCTGATCAACGCCAAACCGGCGGCCGCCGCCGTGCGCGAGTTCTTCGGCTCATCTCAGCTGTCGCAGTTTATGGACCAGACCAACCCGCTTTCCGAGATCACCCACAAGCGCCGTCTTTCGGCCCTTGGACCGGGCGGCTTGACGCGTGAGCGTGCCGGCTTCGAAGTCCGCGACGTGCATCCGACGCACTACGGCCGCATCTGCCCGATTGAAACGCCGGAAGGCCCGAACATCGGTCTGATCAACAGCCTCGCAACGTTCGCGCGCGTCAACAAATACGGCTTCATCGAAAGCCCTTACCGCAAGGTCGTGAACAACAAGGTGACGGATGAGGTGATCTACCTCTCGGCCATGGAAGAAATGCGCCATCACGTCGCCCAGGCCAACGCCGAAGTCGACGCCAAAGGCAAGCTGACAGGCGAACTGGTCATCTGCCGCTTCAACGGCGACGTGCTGCTGGTCTCACCGGACAAGGTCGACTACATCGACGTGTCTCCCAAGCAGCTCGTGTCGGTCGCCGCAGCTCTAATTCCGTTCCTCGAGAACGACGACGCCAACCGCGCCTTGATGGGCTCGAACATGCAGCGTCAGGCCGTGCCGCTGATCAAGGCGGAAGCGCCTCTTGTCGGCACCGGTATGGAAGACCGCGTGGCGCAGGATTCGGGCGCGGCGATTGCGGCCCGCCGCAGCGGCGTTGTCGACCAAGTCGACGCAACGCGTATCGTTATTCGCGCGACCGCAGAAACCGACGCTTCAAAACCGGGCGTAGACATTTATCGTCTGCGCAAGTTCCAGCGCTCGAACCAGAATACCTGCATCAACCAGCGTCCGCTGGTGAACGTAGGAGATAGCGTCAAATCCGGCGACATCATTGCTGACGGCCCATCGACCGAGTTCGGCGAACTGGCGCTCGGCAAGAACGTGCTCGTCGCGTTCATGCCGTGGATGGGCTACAACTTCGAAGATTCGATTTTGATGAACGAACGCGTCGTCTCGGAAGACGTGTTCACGTCGATCCACATCGAAGAATTCGAAGTCATGGCCCGCGACACCAAGCTGGGCCCGGAAGAAATCACGCGCGATATCCCGAACGTCTCGGAAGAAGCGCTGAAGAATCTCGACGAAGCCGGCATCGTCTACATCGGCGCCGAAGTGCACCCAGGCGACATCCTCGTCGGCAAGATCACGCCAAAGGGCGAAAGCCCGATGACGCCGGAAGAAAAGCTGCTCCGCGCCATCTTCGGCGAAAAGGCCTCCGACGTGCGCGATACCTCGCTGCGGTTACCGCCGGGCGTCTCGGGCACGATCGTCGAAGTCCGCGTGTTCAACCGCCACGGCGTCGAAAAAGACGAACGTGCGATGGCGATCGAGCGCGAGGAAATCGAGCGTCTCGCCAAGGACCGCGACGACGAAATGCAGATCCTCGACCGCAACGTTTATGCGCGTTTGAAAGACGCGCTCATGGGCAAGGAAGTGTCGAAGGGTCCGAAGGGTGCGCGCAAGGGCACCAAGATCGACGACGCGATCCTCGACGATATCCCGCGCAGCCAGTGGTGGGAAATCGGCCTTGCGAACGAAAAAGCGCAGGCCGAAGTCGAAGCCATCCAGAAGCAGTATGAGGACGCCAAGAAGGGCTTGGGCCTACGCTTCGCCGATAAGGTCGATAAGCTGCAGCGCGGCGATGAAATGCCGCCGGGCGTGATGAAGATGGTCAAGGTCTTCGTCGCCGTGAAGCGCAAGATCCAGCCCGGCGACAAGATGGCCGGCCGCCACGGCAACAAGGGCGTCGTCTCGATGATCGTGCCGTCGCAGGACATGCCGTTCCTTGAGGACGGTACGCCTGTCGACGTCGTGCTCAATCCGCTCGGTGTGCCAAGCCGCATGAACGTCGGTCAGATCCTTGAAACACACATGGGATGGGCCTGCCGCGGTCTCGGCCGGGCCATCGACGAAGCGCTTCAACAGTTCCACGCCAGCGGTAAGGCCCAGGCGCTGCGCGATCAGATGAGCCGCATCTACGTCAACAACGAGTACAAGGCGAACATCAAGGACGACGAGCTTGCAGCGCTTGCTGAGAACCTTAAAGCCGGTGTTCCGATCGCGACACCGGTGTTCGATGGCGCGCGCGAGCCCGATATCGTCGAGATGCTGAAGCTCGCCGGGTTCGACACCAGCGGCCAGGTGACACTGTTCGACGGACGTACCGGCGAGACTTTCGACCGCAAGGTTACGGTCGGCTACAAGTACATCCTGAAGCTGCACCACCTCGTCGACGACAAGATCCACGCCCGCTCGATCGGTCCCTACAGTCTCGTCACCCAGCAGCCGCTGGGCGGCAAGGCGCAATTCGGCGGCCAGCGCTTCGGCGAGATGGAGGTGTGGGCGCTGGAAGCCTACGGTGCCGCCTACACGCTGCAAGAGATGCTGACGGTGAAGTCGGACGACGTGGCCGGCCGCACCAAGGTGTACGAAGCAATCGTGCGCGGCGACGACGCCTTCGAGGCGGGCATCCCCGAGAGCTTCAACGTGCTCGTCAAGGAGATGCGGGCGCTGGGCCTCAACGTCGAGCTGGTCAACTCGGAGGCGGCTCTCGCGATCGAGGAGCCGCCCCAGGAGCCGGTCGAGAGACCGCAGCTCCCACCTGCCGCGGCTGAGTAGGCGGAATAAAGAGCCACCCCTGGCTGGGGTGGCTCGCCCGTCACGGG
>JANNSR010000005.1:0-2485 GCA_031402935.1 Hyphomicrobium sp.
CGCGCGCTTTCTTTGACGCCAATAATGAGCATGAACATCAGCAACAGAATGATGCCGACGGCCGGCAGATTGACGATACCACCGCCGCCGTCAGCGAATGGCCCTTTGGTCAGTTCAAGGGGCAGCGGCAAACCGATCGCCGTCAGCGCATTGTTGAAATACCCGGACCAGCCGTTCGCCACTGCCGCGACCGACACGCCGTATTCGAGGATTAAGTCCCAGGCGATGATCCAGGCGATCAACTCTCCGAACGCCGCGTAGCTATAGCCGTAGGCGCTCCCGCTGCCGCCGACGCTTGCCGCTAGTTCAGCGTACGCCAGCGCCGCGAACGCGCAGGCAATGCCCGCGACGATGAACGACAGCACGACGGCTGGGCCCGATTGCGTCGCTGCCGCAACCCCGGTCAACACAAAGATGCCGGTGCCAATGATAGCGCCGATGCCGAGCAGCGTCAGGTCCATGGCGCCAAGACACTTGCGCAGGCCATGGTCGACGCCATCGTAGCCGACAGGCTTCTTGCGAAACAGATTGGTCATTCCTTGGCCTCGTCAGCGCGAATCGGCGGCGCGGAGCTGCGCAACCGGCTGAACAAAGCAGGTTACGGTGCGGCTGGCCAGAGGTGTTGAACGCGGTGTTGAGGGGTCGTCGCGCGGAGCGAAGACCGTGTTTGGGCGGGGCGTCTCAGAGGCAGCAGCCTGACCGAAATCAGGCCGTCCATGGCCAACGCTTGACCACCGGCACAGCGGCGCCCGGCGCCTTCGACCGGACACGCAGCGGCCCTGCAACAACAAAAGGCCTATCAACCGGCCCATTCGCAAAATCTAACGGCCCTGCGACGCCGCCATGCATTCCGTCATGAGGCTCTTTTCCATGCGGACGAGATCGTCCGGCACGTCGCGGCCATCCTGGCGGTAGCTGCTGATACGCTCTTTGACGAGCGCGTAGCAACGGCGCGGGTCATCTTCCGATTGTTCCATCTGTTGAACAAGTTCAGCGATATCGCCGCTGCCCATCTGTGCCTGCATAATAAATCAGTCTCCCGCTCTTTCAGTTTCCCGGTGCAGGCCCCTGCACCCTGGTACCAAGTTCACAACAAGCGACCGGATCAAACGAGCCGGTTTTCTTAAGGTAGCGCACGAATCCAACTTTGGGATGCGTCAGTCGCAACCTTGGTCAATGATTTGCTGAGTGTGACCCAACTGCCCTGAACACTTTCTGAACGGCGCCAAGGAATTGCGTCGCACACGCGGAAAAACTTAAGGCCCCGTTTACGGCGCCAACCCGGCATACAGCAGCGCGATACATCACAAATTGTTGCGGGGCAGCAAAACCGCTCACCCGTCGGATGACGGACAATCATGCGGAATTGGCGGCGCACTTGATTGATGCGGTGCCGCCCGTCTGCTACGCCTCCCGCGTTGCATCAAGGCTTTAGGTCCGCTCGCCCGCCCCCGAAACACGCCCAGGAACCCCAGATGATCCCGCGCTATTCCCGCCCCGAGATGACCCGCATCTGGGATCCCGAAACGCGGTTCAGAATCTGGTTTGAGATCGAAGCCCACGCCGCGAGCGCCATGGCCGAGATCGGAATCATCCCCCAAGAGGCCGCCAAAGCCATTTGGGACAAGGGGTCGCAGGCCAAGTTCGACGTCGCCCGGATCGACGAAATCGAGGCTGTAACGAAGCACGACGTCATCGCCTTCCTGACCCACTTGGCCGAGTTCGTCGGCCCCGACGCCCGTTTCGTGCATCAGGGAATGACCTCGTCGGATGTGCTCGATACCTGCCTTAGTGTGCAGCTGGTGCGCGCGAGCGACCTCATCATCGCGGACATCGACAGGTTGCTCACCGCATTGAAGACGCGGGCCTATGAGCACAAAGACACGATCACGATTGGCCGCTCGCACGGCATCCACGCCGAGCCGACGACATTTGGTGTCAAGCTCGCTTACGCCTACGCCGAGTTCGCGCGCTGCCGCGACCGGATGATCGCTGCACGCAAAGAAGTCGCGACCTGCGCCATCTCCGGCGCCGTCGGCACCTTCGCCAATATCGATCCGCGCATTGAGGCCTATGTGGCGAACAAGCTCGGTCTCGTCGCTGAGCCCGTGTCGACACAGATCATCCCGCGCGACCGTCACGCCATGTATTTCGCGACGCTCGCCGTTGTCGCCTCGTCCATGGAGCGGCTGGCGACAGAGATCCGCCACCTGCAACGCACAGAGGTCCTGGAGGTCGAGGAGTTTTTCTCTCCCGGCCAGAAGGGCTCGTCCGCCATGCCGCACAAGCGTAACCCGGTGCTGACCGAAAATATCACCGGCCTCGCCCGCATGGTCCGCGCCTACGCGCTGCCCGCCATGGAGAACGTGGCGCTATGGCACGAGCGCGATATTTCGCACTCGTCCGTCGAGCGCATGATCGGGCCTGATGCGACCGTCACGCTCGACTTCGCGCTGAACCGCTTGAGCGGCGTCATCGAAAAGCT
>JANNSR010000006.1:0-3948 GCA_031402935.1 Hyphomicrobium sp.
TATAGGCCGGCGCCACCTCGGCCTCACAGCCATACAGCTCGCGCCAGACGCCGCGCACGAGCCCTAAGCAATCGCAACCAACACCCTTCAAACTCGCCTGATGATGATACGGCGTGCCAATCCACCCGCGCGCAATTTCGACAGCGCGCGTTGCACCACTCTCACCCTCTGTCATGATGTTTTACGCCCGATCTTCATCAGGTAGTCGTTGCCCGGCATCGCCGGAAAACCGCGAAAATTGATCTGGTTTGCAAACTTCGCCTTGCAGGTTTCAAACCGCTTGTCGCATCCGGCTGTCACGTTGAACGTGTTGCCGGCTACCGGCGGTCCTTCCGCATCGGCCCATAACTCGACCGTCACAACGCCTGAAACATTTGCATGCGTCTTAACCTCGATCTTCAATCCCGAAGCCTGCCCCGTTGTAAACGTCACCAGCCCGCGCGTGAAAAAGTCGTGCGCGAACGCACCCAACCCCGAAACCGTGAACCGCCGCGCCGAATGCGCCTCGGTAATCGCCGCTGTGCCCTTGTACGCCGCCGCGTTGATGTTGACGCCGCATCGCCCATCGCCCAAGTCAGCGTCGCACGTCAGTTGCAGCAAGCGCCCCTTCGGCTGTTGCAGGTAATGCGCTAAGCCGCGCACCTCGGCCGTGAACGACGATCCCGTCCGCCGCACTTCGCCCAAACTGCCGAAGCGCATCAGCACGCGCTGGCTGGGCTCCTGCCAGTTGACGCGAAAAATCTCGACCTCGGCGTCGTCATACCGCCCCGCCGCCAGATCGCTGTCCGTCAGCGTCACCGACGACAGCGCGCCCGAGACTTCAAGATTGTCAACCGACAAGCCAACACCGTCCTTGATGTCGCTGGCCGTGAACCCGCTCGCCGCTTCAAACGTAGTGCCGTCAAACACAAGACCCGCATCGTGATCGGTGTAGCCCGTCACCACGCCGTCGTGCCGCGTCAGCCGCCAGCACCAGCACAGCGTCGTCGCGCCTGTCGCCAAATGCGCCTCAAGTCCGGCACCAAGCGCCTTCATAGCCGCACCTCGACAATCGGAATGTTCGGAATAGCGCCCGACGTGAACCCGGTCAGGTTGACTTCGAGCTTGTCGGTATCGAAGCGCACCGGAACGTCGAACTCGAAGCCTGCCGTCACGCTTTGACCGATCTCTGGAATGTTGCCGGCCAGAAACGTCACGACGCCGCTCGCCGGATCGACGGTGAACTGCAGCCCAAGCGTTTTCTCCACGCCCGCCACCGCAACTTTCACCGAGCCTGAAACAGGCTTCTTGATCGCCCGCACCCAAGGTTGAAACGCGCCGCCATAGGTTTTTTTCAACTGATACGCGGCAAGCGCACCCGTCCCCGTTCCGATCACTTGATCGAGCGCCGTCGTCGCCGCATTCGGTGCGCCGCTTTTCCAATCGGTGTGGTCGCGCCAACGAAACCCATAAAGCCGCCCGCGCCGCTCCTCGAAAAACGCGATGATGCTATGCAAATCATCAAGCGATTTGACGCCATAGCCCGCGTTGTAAGCCCTGCGGCTATCGGCCCAGCGGCTGTTGCGTTCCTCGAACCCCGAGCCGAGCACGACGACATCTGTGCGCCGCTCCGGCCCGCCCTGCGCATTGCGCGAGATCGCGGTTGAAAATCGAACGTCGTGGAAGGACATGTTTCGCTCCGCTCTGTCTGCCCCCTCTCCCCATTCCTGCACTCAATGGGGAGAGGGTTGGGGTGAGGGGCGGCCGTTTGCTCCGTGCGTGTTGCCGCCCCTCACCCTAACCCTCTCCCCGTTAAGGACGGGGAGAGGGAAATCTTCACAAATTCCGCTGACCCAGCGCCACGGCGCGCGCAACAAGCGCCGCCACCTGCGTCTGGGAGCGCTGGAAACTTTCAAGATCCGGCGTCGCGATGTTGATCGTTATCCCCGCACCACCGGCACCCGACGTCCGGACGCCCAGCTTGCCATCCGGCCCGCGCGCCAACGGCATGATCGCTTCCGCGCCGCGCTCGCCCGCGATGCCGCGCGCGCCTCCCGCAAGCGGAAACGAAATCGGGTTCGAAATCACGCCACCATTGGCAAAGGGTATAGGCGTGCCTTGCGCCAGCACGCCGCCTTTGGCGAATGCAAATGCGCCCTTGAACAGCCCCGCCAGAAACCCGCTGGCCGCATTTTCGAGCGGCTTGAACGCCGCCTGCAAAACTATTTTCGACAAGCTCAAGGCCAGCGACTTGAACACCTCGCTCAAGCTTTTGCCCTTGATGGCGATGGCTTCGAAGGCGCCAAGCAGCGAACTCGAAAAGCGCTTCGCCAGTTGTTCGGACTGGTCAAGCGTCTGCCGGAACTGCCGGTCGTCGGCGACAATCGGCACCACCACCGGTTCGCCTGGTGCCGGGCCGGTTGCATCGTCAAACGTTGGCATTTCAATACTCCTCTTGGCGCGCCTCGTCAGGAAACGCCTGCATCAAGCCTGCAAGATCCGCGTGCGTCAGACCGCCGGCGATTTTGTCCGGCCCAAAGCGGCCGCGCAGTGCGGCATCGAATTCCTTCGGTGTCAGGGTCCAGAACACGGCCGGGCTCAACGCTAAGACTCCAAGCCCGATCGCCATCACGTCGTCCCAGGGAAAGGGCCGCGCGCTTCCACGCCGCCTCCCGTGCCGCCAACTGTGCCACCTGTTGCCGCCTCGCCGCTCGCCGCAACACCAAACGTCGCCGACAGCAGCCGCGCCACGATATCGACGAAGCCGCTAATGCCGCCCCCGGTCTGCATATCGGCGACTTCTTCGTCCGTAATCGCGTGTCCGGCACCGCGCAAACCGGCGCCGATGATCAAAATGCAATCGCGCGACGCCAGCCGCCCGCTTTCGAACCGCGCAGCGAGTGCCAGCATATCGGCATCGCCGAACGCGGCTTCCAGTTCAGCCAGCGCGCCGAGAGTCAGCACGAGTGTACGCTTGACGCCATCGAGTTCGGCCTCGATCTCGCCGCGGTGTGTATTCGCCATCGATTAACTCCCGATTGTTTCACGCATCGCACTTCGGACGCAGTCCGAGGAGCAAGGCGAACCGCGCACCTGCGCGCCCTCGCGCGACCACTTGGAAGTCCCCTTGCGGGGGAGCTGGCCCGAGCGGAACGCGAGGATCAGCCAGCGTGAGCGAAATCAAATCGCCACAAAACTCAGCGCGCCGGCGCTATCCAAGCTCAGCTCGAACGCCAGTTCGCCATCGTGGCGGCCGCTGAACTCGAGGCTCGTGATCTGGAACGCGCCCTCGATGATGCCGAAATCCGGCACCACGATCTGCCAATTTCTAATCGTGCCATTGAACAGGTAGTCGCGCACGGTTGCGTCCGAGCCTGCATCCTTGAACACGCCCGAGCCCGTCACGCGCGCCGACTTGACGCCCGCCCCGCTCAGCAGTTCGCGCCAATGCCCGGCGCTTTCCTGATGCGTGATGTCGATGCTTTCGGCGTTGACCGCGAGCGTTCGCGATCTCAAGCCAGCGACGGTCGTAAACACGCCCGCGCCGCTTGAATCGACCTTCAACAGAAGGTCCTTGCCTTTTTGTGCTGCCACGAGTGGGGTTCCTTCATTTAATGAGTTCGGTCTAGTTCCCTCTCCCTGCCGCGCTCGATAGCGCGAGCGGGGAGAGGGTTAGGGTGAGGGGCGGCAAAGGAAAGAAAGCGTGAGGGGCGGCAACAAGTTCAGAACAAGCGGCTACCCCTCACCCCGACCCTCTCCCCGTTAAGTGCAGGAACGGGGAGAGGGAGAAATCAAACCGGTTCTGTGACTGCTCTGTACCGGCTGATCCCATGAAAGCTTTCGCCATCGGGATCGCGGCGTGCATCTGAAAATTCGTGCCGCAAATTGACGAGCCGATGCCCGGTCAAGCTCAACGCCACGTCGTGCAGTGCGGCTTGCGCAGCGGCCATCACCTCGTCGGCTTGCTTG
>JANNSR010000007.1:0-9984 GCA_031402935.1 Hyphomicrobium sp.
CTGTCAACGCCGGAGAGATTTTGCAGCGGCTGGCCGGAGTAAAAGTGCAGCAGGGCTGCGCAAGCAGGAAGGCCCCCTCGAGGGGGCCTTCCTGCTTGCGGCGCGTCATTCCTGAGGGGCGGGGTCGTTCGGGTTGTCGGCCCGGTTGCGGCGTGACCGCCGCTTGGAGTGAGCCAGACGGTAGCTGTCGCCGTTCATCTCAAGGATGTGGACGTGGTGGGTCAGGCGATCGAGGAGCGCGCCGGTGAGCCGTTCGGATCCGAACACGGATGTCCACTCGTCGAACGGCAGGTTGCTGGTGACCAACGTGCTGCCACGCTCGTATCTCTGCGAGAACACTTCGAACAGCAGTTCGGCTCCGGTTGGCGACAGCGGCACGTAGCCGAGTTCATCGATGATCAGCAGCTTGTAGCCCGCCATCTGACGCTGAAGCCGCAACAGCCGCTTTTCATCGCGGGCTTCGAGAAGTTCGTGAACGAGCGCCGACGCCGTGATGAAGCCGACCGACAGGCCCTTCTGGCAAGCCGCCAAGCCGAGCCCGAGCGCGACGTGGCTCTTGCCCGTGCCGCTGTTGCCGACCGCGATGATATTCTCGCGGCGCTCAACGTAGTCCGATCGCGCCAGCTCCAGAACCAGCATCTTGTTCAGCGACGGCAGCGCCAGGAAGTCGAAGCTGTCCAGGCTTTTGACGGTCGGGAACTTCGCGGCCTTGATCCGGCGCTCGACCATGCGCCGCTCGCGATCGATGATCTCCATCTCGGCCAGCCGCATCAGATAACGCGAATGGTCGACGCCTTCTGCCGCGCACAGGCGTGCGACCTTGTCATACTCGCGCAGGAAGGTCGGCAGCTTCAGCGCCTTCAGATGGTGGGCGAGCAGGATCTGTGGTGTCTCCGTCATGCTGCCACCCTGGCCAGAAGTTCCATGTACGACCGCGCCGATGTCGTCGCGACCGTCGTTTTGGGCAGATATGGATAGATCGTCATGTCGAGCCGTGGCGGACGCCGCTCGATCCGGCACAGAACCAGATGCTTCACGGCGTCGAAGCTGACCGCGCCGCGTGCGATCGCATCGCGAACGCCGGCGGCCACGTCATCGATCTTGAAGATCTCCATCAGCCGCAGCACCTGCACGAACTCGCGCTTTCCCTTTTTGCCCATACGGGCTTCGAGCAGCCGTCGCAGAGTCGCGAACTCATCGGGCAGCTTCCAATCAGCGAGCGGCGCGGCCTGGTCGAGCGCATTGGTCTTCTGCTCGATCAGCGCCAGATAATGCAGCGGATTGAACACGAAGTCCTCGCGCTCGTAGGAGCGGGGATGGCGCGCAATCACCTCTGCGCCGCAGGCGATGACGACCTCGTGCACGTAGCCGCGAATCAGAACCTTCTGGTGCCCGTAGGCTGTCGGCACTGAGTAATCGTTCAGCCGATAGCGCACGAGCGAGAGCGAGGTGACGCTGCCCGGCTTCTTGTCGCAAGCGTCGTAGGCGGCCGGCAGCGGCATCCGGAAGGCGGCGAGATCGCGCTCCAGCCGCTCGCCGATCGTGCCGGCATGGCCGCGCAGCCGCTCCGCCAAGCGCTTGCGGCAACCATCCAGAAGGTGCGCGTTCAACACTTCGAAGCTCTCGAACACAGGGATCGGCACGAGGAAGTTCCGCCGCGCATAGCCGACGAGCCCTTCGACCTTGCCCTTGTCGTTACCCTTGCCCGGACGGCCGAAGCGGTCCTCGAACAGGTAGTGCGATTGCAGCTCGCTGAACACCCGCGTGCGCTGACGCTTGCCATTGCCGAGAATGCGCGCGACCGCGATCTTGGTGTTGTCGTAGAGGATCGATCTCGGCACGCCGCCGAAGTAGGCGAACGCTCGCACGTGCCCGTCGCAGAACGCTTCCGTCGTCTCGGCCGGATACGCCACGACGAAGATCGCGTCGGAGTGCGGCAGGTCCATCGCCAGAAAGTGGATCTTGCGCTCGACGCCGCCGATCACGCCGATCGCTTCGCCGAAATCGACCTGGGCATGGCCCGGCGGATGAACCAGAGGCACGAACATCTCCTGTGTTCGCTGCCGCCAGCCCGCCACGTAGTCCTTCACGATCGTGATCCGGCCCGTGAAGCCGTGCTCATCGCGAAGCCGCTCAAAAATGCGCTTGGACGTATGGCGCTGCTTTTTCGGCCTATCCTTGTCAGCCGCCAGGATCGCATCGATGACGCCGATAAACGCGTCGAGCTTGGGCCGAAACGGCGGCCTCGTGCGCACGTATCCCGGCGGCGCCGAGAACTTCAGCATCTTGGAGACCGTTCTGGCGTTGATGCCGAACCGATCCGCCGCTGCACGCTCGCTGATCCCCTCGATCAGAACCGCATGCCGGACCCGCGCGTAAAGCTCCACTGTCTTCATCCCCCGCCCCCTGCCGACGCAGGCACAGGGCTCCATCTGCCGCACTTTTAGTCCGGCGCAACCGAACATATCGGCCGCTTCAGTGAGGGATTATTGCTCCGGCTTTTACAGCCGTCTGTGGCTTAACGATGGTTCGTGCATCCGGCTGCGCCCGGAGCATCGCAAACATGTGTGGTCCTACGACTTCGTCGAGGATCGCACGCATGACGGCCGAAAGTATCGAATGCTCAACGTGGTCGACGAGTTTACGCACGAGAGCTTAGCGATCAGGGTTCGGCGCAAGCTGAAGTCGGTCGACGTGATCGATGTCCTTTCAGAGCTGTTCGTCCAGCGTGGCGTGCCTGGGTACATTCGATCCGACAATGGACCCGAGTTCATCGCTGAGGCCGTGCAGATGTGGATCGCCGCTGTTGGCTCGAAGACAGCGTACATCACGCCGGGCAGTCCATGGGAGAACGGCTACGTCGAGAGCTTTAACGCCCGCCTCAGGGACGAACTGCTGAACGGTGAGATTTTTTACTCTCTCCGCGAGGCTCAAATCATCATCGAGAGCTGGCGCCGGCATTATAACGCCGTCCGCCCGCATGCTTCGCCCGGCTACAAACCACCGGCGCCTGAGGTGTTCGTTCCAGCGCTTGCTGCATGGCCTCTGTCGCGGGCTACGCCCGCTCCGCCGCCCATGCAGCAACTAGCAGAAGGAGGCGCCACGAACTAACATACGACCTGGGCCACTCAGTGGGGGCTGATCAGCCGGCGCCCGCCCTGCGGTCCGAGCTGCGGATAGTGCGGCGCGATCAGCGCTTCGAGCTTGGCCCACGGCACCACGGCCGACATCTCGGCCAAGAACACGTCACGCTTGGTCCGCTTCTTCTTCCCCGCGAAGTCGAGCGCCGCAAAGCTCAGCTGGTCCATGGCATCCCCCTCGAATCAATCAATCGAGTGTGCCATGATCCGGAAGTTCTTCAGAGGTTCCTTAGCATGCAGACACGCTACTTTGATACAGTTTCGAGGTGTTGCATTCATCGGCTAAGGTCGGTAGACGAAGCGTTACCGATGGGTGGGGCCGCTACTGAGCGCTCAACGCAACTTGTGAGAGCGCCATGCGTATTTCGATTGGAGTAGTGATACCGGTATTCAATCGGCCTGACTTGGCATGCCGGGCAATCAGATCTGTACTCGCACAGACGCGCCCGCCCGAGCATGTAGTAGTCATCGACGATGCTTCTTCTCCGCCACTGCTGCTGCCGCCGGATCTTTCGGACAATCCGGTCTTGAAGTGCGTTCGCCTGGAGCACAACGGCGGGCCTGCCATGGCGCGCCAGGTCGGCGTTAGCACGCTGGATACATCGCACGTGGCATTTCTCGACTCGGACGACTACTGGTTACCGGGCAAGCTCGCGGCCCAGTCAAACCACATCCAGGGCCTTCGCGATCCAGAGCGGGTGAGCGTGGCCTGTTGCTGGAGGTACGAGGGTGCGGGGGAGGCATTGGGACGCCTTTTCCGGCCGCGGGGTTCAGATCAACTCAGGGACTTCGTATCCGGGTGCTGGTTCTGTCCGGGCTCAACCACGGTAGTGCCGCGCCAAGCCTTGGAAAATGCAGGCGGATTCGATGTTTCCCTGCGCCGCCTTGAAGATCTTGATCTGTTCATTCGGCTGGCGCAAAACTCTTGCAGACTGGAATTGGCAAGTGTTGATGGCGCCGTCATTAAGCGAGGGGCCAACGCCCGGCGCGTACTTGTGGATGCGGCCGCACGGCACTTGCAAAGCAAGTATCTGAGGCGCGAACCTCACGAAGGAGGCTTGCCCGACGATCCTGCGTTGCGCAGGAGGTGTGCTGCATGGCTCGCCCTTGAAATGGCTCGTGGCGCACGCGACGACAGGGACTGGCCTCTGGTCGTTTTTCGACTTGCGCGATCGTTTGCACTAGTTCCACGGCGACGCCTTCAGTTGTCGAACTGGTGGCAGAAGGAGTGACCTGAGACCCTTCGTTCCTCCGCTCAGAGGGAGAGTCCAGGGCTCATGTTTTGCCCGTTGCCAGTGATCCCGGCAAGGGCCTGGTGGTGATCGCGGTATCCCTCCGGTGTTCTGTTGGCGAGTGCGGAGTGGGGCCGCACCGCGTTGTAATCATCGCGCCAGTCGGCAAGCGCCGCGCGGGCCTCCTCGAGCGACGAGAACAGCGTCTCGTTCAGCAGCTCGGACTTATGGCGCAAACACACCAGACACGGCACAGCCTTGATATAGTTTGGTTCCTCGATGGAGGTGGCCGGTAGCAAAGCCGGTAAGATCACGCTGACGCCCAACGTCGGACTCTCCTGGGACTCGATTCAGAGCTATCTTCTTCGCTGTTGGGAGAAGACGATGGCACAGCGGTGAGCTGGTCGTCGAAGGCTCCTGGCTGAATCAGTCGGACGACGTTATCGTTGGGCACGGCATATCGCTCCTTCGGTGGAGAAGTGAGGTCGTCAAGCAACCCCACGATATGCCGCCTTCCCGATTCCCGCCGTCACCAACTTCCGGACATAGCTCCAACTGCGCGACATGTCTGAATTTCGAACAGAGAACGCGCGTCCGAAGGTCACGTCTCCTATCACAAGGCCAACCTACCTCAGAAAGGATGCCACAAGTGCGTAAGGCCTTTTGCGTAGCGTAACAAGTGGGAACGAGACTGGCCCGGCACCAAGCTTCGCCTCTGACTGGCTTCGAATCCGCGCAACGGCTCACGCCCGTTTTTCAAGAACGAAGTTAGACCCGTGACCTACTTTTCGACCGATCCGGCCACCACGCCGAAAACGATTGAGGCAACCATATTTCGAAGAACGCCGGAGAGGTGGCCTTTCCTGCGTCCTCTGCGACCCGCACCCCAAGCAACAGGAAAGTCATCGTTATCGCGAGTGCCGATAAGAACCATGTGCTCCACAAGTTCCAAGTCGCGATGGCTTCGATGGCTATCAGCACGACCGTTGCGAGCACATAGGGAACGACCGCAGGTGGGACGCGATTGACCACACGAAAAACTTGATAGCCCGCGACTAGGAGCAATGCACCGCCAACAGCTCCGAGCTCAAGCCAGATTTGCAGGATCATGTCGTGCGGGTGGTGCGTGGTAATAGGCGATGTGCCTTCAAATGGAACAGGGTAGGATGTTTCGACATTTGTAGTATTGTTTGCACCGATACCGAAAATCGGCGCCTTTGTGTAGTGTTCCGCAACGCTGCCCCAAATCCGGAACCGTTCTTTCAAGCTGGGTTGAGCCCAACTCGCGTCATGCAACTTGAACACACGATCTGCAGCATAAGACAACGGTACAACCGCGATGATCAAGAACATGCAACTAGCAGCGACCGTATGTTTTACGAATGCCGGTGCCGCCCAAGCCGCAGCGAACACGCCGAGGCTAACTAAAAGTCCAAACTGGGACGTCTGATGATCAGAAATCAGAGCGATGGACGTGACTAATGCGAAAAGCGAAATGGCCAAATATGCACGGTTGCGAGTTCCAGCAACAGAAACGACGGCCAAGATGCCCGGCCACATAACCATGCTGACCGCTGCAACGCTCCAATTTCCGATTGAGATACTCGTTAAAATCCATTGTCCATTTTGCTGAACAACCATGGAGTTTCCAATTGGCTGGAGGTTAGGCACGGTCCCCAAAATCCACCGGAAAATTGCAAAGTCGGTCAAGAACTGAGAGATCAACATTAGGCCACCAGCGATCAATCCAATCGTGAACCATCCGGCGACGAGAATTGATACAGCTGGCGTTAGCTGCTTCAGCCCCCAATGCAGAAGTTGGCCAACCAAGATCACGCCAGCGAACGTCACACCTGCTGCAATGGCCGCTTGCGGATCGCGCGCCCAAAGAGCGCTGAGTGCCGCGTAGCCGGCCAAAACGAGCAGCGTAACCACAGGCGCCGAAGGCTTCGATGCCTCGCGCATGTTTGCCCGGAAATTCGGACGACAAAACGCCAGGTAGGTAATAACGACGACGGTCCAAATCACAAGTACGGGAGCAGCGGTCTTGGCTCCAACTGCCAAAGCGCCGGCTGAACAACACCCAGTCATGGCGACTATGCGATCGCGTGCTCCAATCAATTCGGCACAACACAACCCTCTCGGCTTGCTCTCTCGTAGTGACCCAATGCAGATATATTCCCCTAACGGATTAAAGCTAGTCTGTAAACACGTTCGGAGTAACGCGGCCGTGGCTCGTGTGCCAGCGGTTTTGATTCTACTCGATTATTGGTAGGCAGCCTACGCTTGCAAAGCTCGACACATCGGCATGGTAGACATTGTCCGACATCAGCACTTGTGAGTCAGAACTAGCGGCTTAAGGAACGGAGCTATGTCCGGAAGTTGGTGACGGCCGGGCCGGTCAGGCGGCGGCGGTTTCGGTCTGACGGTCGCGCTGCTTGGCTGCGACCTCCAGACCGTCAGCGAACTTCGCACCCAGAATCAGCTTTGGCAATAGGGTGTGTCCGTCGAGGCGGCGCCACGACCGCTGCGCGCCCTCGACCAGCTTGAAGACCATGGCGAGCGCCGTCTTGTTCGACAGGCAGCCTTTCGAGCGGATGGTGCGGTGGCGCACGGTCGCGAACGTGCTCTCGATCGGGTTTGTCGTGCGCAGATGTTTCCAGTGCTCGGCGGGGAAGTCGTAGAAGGCGAGCAGCGCGTCGCGATCCTTGGCGAGGCAATCGGCGGCCTTCGCGTACTTGACCGAATAGCTCTCGATGAAGGCGGCGAACGCGGCCTCGGAGGCAGCCTTGGTCTCGGCCATCCAGATCTCCTGCAATGCGCGCTTCGCCTTCGGCTGCTGGCTTACGGGGAGCTTGTTGAGGACGTTCACCGTCTTGTGCACCCAGCAGCGCTGCTCGCGCGCATTCTGACCTGAGACCCGCGAACTCGTCCGTTTTTGGGTAGAGTCCGTTCTTCCAGAGAGGAGACGGACGATGCGCAAGAGCAGGTTTACGGAAGAGCAGATCATCGCGATCCTGCGCGAGCAGGAAGGCGGCCGGCCAACGGCCGAGGTCTGCCGCAAGCACGGGGTATCAGGCGCGACATTCTACAAGTGGAAGTCGAAGTTCGGCGGCATGGACGTTTCTGATGCCAAGCGGCTGCGGGCACTGGAAGATGAGAACGGCAAACTCAAGAAGCTGCTCGCCGAGACGATGCTGGACAATGCGATCCTGAAGGACATCAACAGCCGAAAGTGGTGACGCCCGCCGCCAAACGGCAGGCCGTGGCCCACGCGTGCGCGGCGCACGCTGTGAGCGAGCGGCGGGCATGTCAGGCACTTTCGATTGATCGTTCGATGGTGCGCTACCGCAGCCTGCGCGGCGATGATGACGCCATTCGGCTGCGCATCCGTGAGCTGGCGCAGATCCGCCGCCGGTTTGGCTACCGGCGTTTGCATTTTCTGCTGAAGAAGGAGGGCTTGGCGATGAACCAGAAGCGGTTCCGGCGCCTGTACCGCGAAGAAGGACTTCACTTCCCGTTGTTCATTTCGGTCGACCTGTGCGCCGCGCCGCCAGGAGAAGGTGAAACTTCAACGCGAGGATGAATTGGACGGAGAGCCGCACTCGGCTCTGCCTCGGCCAGTTTACTCGCGGAGGAGCGGAAATATGTTTCCTAAAAAGGGCAAGATTTTTCGGTCCCGCTCGCAAGCGACTGCAGAAGAGGTAAACTATGCAAACGCGATAAGTCTGGCGCTGCGCGCAGAACTCGGCGGCTCGCATCGCGCGGTTAAGACGATTGTGCAGTGGACGACAGCCAATGAGCGCACGATTAAAAATTGGCTGGCTGGGACAAGCGGACCGCGAGGCCAACATCTCATCGATGTCATTCGCCATTCCGATGCAGCACTCAGCGCTGTTCTCTGCTTAGCTGGCCGCCGAGAGGCCGTGACCGTGGTGAACCTCGAAGAACTCCGCGGCCGCCTTGCAGAGTCACTAGTCGAACTCGATCGGGCGTTAAGGAAACGCGGCCATCCGATTTGATAATTGCTGCCCAGCGTGCGGCAGGCTTGAACCTCTCCCTGTTATTGGCGTGAGACGACCTGATCCCGGCTCATCGGCCGTAAGCGTCCATTTCTAGAACGTCAGTCAAGAGGCTGCGACCGCCGTTCTCGCCCGTGAGTGAGCGTCCCACAGCGCGGCGGGGGTCAAAAAATGTCATGACAATGTCTGGCATGTGTGCCATTGTCAGCTTCGAAGGAGATTCCACATGGCCTCGTCAAGAAGCGAAAGCACGACTCGCAGCGAGAAACTCGACCTGCGGCTGACGCCGGAAGCGAAGCGCGCCTTGCAGTCAGCGGCCGCCGCCTCGCAGCGCTCGGTGTCGGAATTCGTGCTGGAAAGCGCGTTGCAACGCGCCGCCGAGACACTTCCCGACCGCCAGCGGTTCGGGTTGTCGGCCAACGCGTGGGCCGCCTTCCAGGACGCACTCGACGCGCCGGCCAGGGCGAAACCACGCCTCAAGAAGCTCTTGACCGGCAAGACCCCGTTTGACCGGGCTCCGAAAAAGTGACCGGCGAGCATGAAGGCCTTCGGATCGAGAAGCTTGACCGGCATCATGACGTCGATGCATTCGATTGCGGCAAGGAGCCGCTCAATAGGTTCTTGATCCGCTACGCGCTGCAGAACCAGAAGGCCGGCGCCTCGCAGACCTACGTCGCGGTGTCCGATGAGCGTGTAGTCGGCTACTACACCCTTGTCGTGGGCGAGGTTGCCTACGCGCATGCCGCCGAGCGCCTGAAGAAGGGGCTCGCCCGCCATCCGGTTCCCGTCATGGTGCTGGGCCGCCTCGCCATCGCGACGGGCCAGCAGGGGAGAGGACTCGGCGCGGGCCTCCTCAAGGACGCCCTCTTGCGCACCCTGCAGGCCGCCGACATCGCGGGCATCCGCGCATTCGTCGTGCATGCCAAGGACGACGAGGCGCGGGCCTTCTACAAGCGCTACGACTTCACCTCCTCACTCACCGATCCCTATCACCTCTTCATCCTACTGAAGGACGTCCGCGCCGGCTTGGGGGGCTGAAATTGGCATCACGACACGCCGCGCAGTGGCGACCCGCGGGCTCCGAATGTGAAATCAGGCCGCGGGGTTCCCTGTTCCGCGCGATCGGTACCCTGTTTCCCCAGGCAAGTTCGCTGATCTGTCCGCAAAATACCCTGTTATTTTCGCGGCCGCGCTGTGCCTTAACGCACTGATTTCCCGCATTAAATGCGGAGTTTTAGGCCGTTTTCAAGCCCGCAACCCCGAAAAATACCCTGTTCTTGAGACGCATTCGCGCCAGACTGCCAGCACAGCCAACCCGTCCGTCTGCCGGCGCACAGCACCCCTTACAAAAATTCGCCCGAAGCCTGGTCAAGCCAGTGCATGAAGCTGTCAGCGAAACTGCGTGCCAGTGCCAGCTCATAGGTAGGGTTGTCGTCAATCTGCCAAAGTATGACACCGATGTGGCTGGCGTGGGTGATCGCAACGCTGCCTAGCTTGAAGACGCGCGGATGCAGGTCGATCGGGATGCCCTTCGCAAGCACATCGCGCGCACGCGGACCTGATACGCGGACGACGGCGCGGCCATCCGAG
>JANNSR010000008.1:0-2837 GCA_031402935.1 Hyphomicrobium sp.
GCTCGCCGCTCGGCACCATCTACCAGCGCTACTTCGAGGAGTACTCGCCGAGACTGCCGGCGCCCGACGGCATGGCGGCGACACTCAAGCGCTGGGTCAATCTTTACCGCGTCGACGATTACATCGGCGGTCGCATCAAGGCGCCGGAGGGCCTCGCCATCAGCAACATTGTCATGACGCCCGGCACTCACCGGCACACCAATTACTGGATCGAGAAACGCCACGCCGACGTGCTCGACGATCTGATTCAGGGGCGTAGCGTGGCCATTCCAGTTCCGGAACCGGCGAGCGCGTCGCACAACATGCCGCCGCCACTGCCACCCATCACGCCCGTTGCACACCCCTCCGGCCCGTCATGGGTTCATGCTATGCGGGGGGTATGAGGGACAGAACGATTCGCATCATCGGGCTCGATCCGGGTCTGCGCCGCACAGGCTGGGGCGTTATCGACAGCGACGGCGTGCGCCTGGTCTATGTCGCGTCCGGCGTCATCGCGGTGCCGACGGACGATGATCTTGCCTATCGCCTGCGGGCGCTGTTCGAGGGCGTCTTAGGGGTGATCGCCAGTTTCAAGCCGCAGGAGGCAGCTGTCGAAGAGACCTTCGTCAACGAGAACCCGCGTTCGACCTTGAAGCTGGGGCAGGCGCGGGGCGCGGTGCTGCTGGCGCCCGCCATGCAGGGGTTAAAGGTCGCCGAATACACGCCGAACCTGATCAAAAAATCGGTCGTCGGCTGGGGCCACGCCGAGAAGCAGCAGATCCAGGCCATGATCGGGTTTCTTCTGCCGAAAGCCAAATGTGACAGCGCCGACGAGGCCGATGCGCTCGCCATCGCCATCACGCATGCCAACCATCGGGCGAGCGCTGCGGTGTTTGCCGCGCAGACCTTGAAGGTTGCCCGCACATGATCGGCAAACTCACTGGCAAGGTCGATGCAATCGGCGAGAGTTTCCTCATCATCGACGTCAACGGCGTCGGCTACGAGGTGCAGGCGTCGTCGCGCACATTGCGCAATTTGAAAATTGGCGACGTGGTGTCGCTGACGATCGATACGCACGTGCGCGAAGACGCGATCCGCCTATTTGGGTTCCAAAGCGAATTGGAACGCAGTTGGTTCCGCACGCTGCAGACGATCCAGGGTGTCGGCTCGAAGGTGGCGCTCGCCGTGCTCGGCATCATGAGCCCGCAAGACCTCGCCAACGCCATCGCACTGCAGAATTTTGCAGCCGTCGAGGAAACGCCCGGCGTTGGCAAAAAGCTCGCGCAGCGGATCGTGCTCGAACTCAAAGACAAGGTGCCGGCGCTGTCGGTCGCGGGGCTCCATGTACCGGCGATGGGCGGCGGCGCGGCGGGCATCGGCGCGGTTCCGAACCATGCCGCGGCGGAGGCGATTTCGGCGCTGACCAATCTCGGCTACAACCCGTCGCAGGCAACCGCCGCCGTCGCCGCCGCCATGAAAGAACTGGGCGAAGCCGCCGACACGACCAAGTTGATCAAGCGCGGCTTGAAGGAACTGGCGCGGTAAATCCGTGCAGCGCACCATGCAAATCTTCGTCGATGCCGATGCCTGCCCCGTCAAGGACGAAGCGCTGAAAGTCGCCGAGCGCCACGGCCTCGCGATCACGTACATCTCGAATTCATGGATGCGATTGCCGGAAGGACCGCTCGTCAAGCGCGTGGTCGTGCAAGAAGGGCCGGACGCTGCCGACGATTGGATCGCCGAGCAGATCGGACCGGACGACATCTGCATCACACAGGATATTCCACTCGCGTCGCGCTGCTTGAAAAAGGGCGCGAGGGCCATCGGCAACACCGGCAAGCCATTCACGCAAGCCTCCATCGGCATGGCGCTGGCGATGCGTGAACTGTCTCAGCACTTACGTGAAACCGGTGAGAGCAAGGGCTTCAACGCCGCGTTTACAAAGCAAGATCGTTCGCGTTTCCTGCAAGCGCTGGAAGAAGCGGTGCAGGCGGTCAAACGAGGCGGGGCGTGAGTGTGACACTTCCCCCTCTCCCCATTTCTGTACCTAATGGGGAGAGGGTCGGGGTGAGGGGCAGCCGTTCGCACCGGCGTTGTCGCCGCCCCTCACCCCCGGCCTTCGCCGGGGCGGGCTCTAGCCCTCTCCCCGTTCGCGCTATCGAGCGCGACAGGGAGAGGGGACAAGAGTGGTGTCGATCTCAACGGCTGGGACGACAACGGTGTTGGCTGATACGCGGGGCGCTATGACATGGACGATGTGACGAACGCGCAGCGGGCGTTGTGGATGGTGCTGATCACGTCGCTGGCAGCGCCGTTTTTCGCGAGCTTGATCGATGTCGCGATGACGCTAGCGAGCCCGCTGTTCGATTTCGCACTTCCGCCGCGCGGCGGCAAACCGCTCGGCGAGGTAGCCGTCAGCGCCTTCATCTGGAGCGCGTTTCCGGCGACGTTCGCGGCCCTTGTTCTGCTGCCGTTCGTGCTGCAACACGGCACCTACGATTGGCTGCACGCGGCGGTGGCGGGCGTCGTCGCGTTCGCCGCCGCGCAATTCGTTTGGCCAATAGCACCGGGCGGCGCCCCGGCCTTGCTTGCGTTTCTCGCCGGGCTGATTGCGATTTTTATGCGCAAGATCCTGATCAACGGCGGAATTCTGAAGCCGTAGGCCGCTTTTTTGGCCTGGCGTACGCCGTTCAATCGAATCGGCCCGCAACTTCGTTAGCGCAACATTAACGGACCTGAAGGCATAGTGACGGGTACTGTAAGACGCAATCCGGCATAAAGGGTCTGACGATGGAAGGTGGGTTTGGCCGTCGCACTGGCATTTCGAAGCCAGCGTCCGCCTATGCCATCGCGCGCTC
>JANNSR010000009.1:0-11030 GCA_031402935.1 Hyphomicrobium sp.
AGCTGTTCCCAACCCATATCCGCGCGCTTGGCGTTGGCCTGCCCTACGCGGTGACGGTCGCACTGTTTGGCGTTGGCCTGCCCTACGCGGTGACGGTCGCACTGTTTGGCGGCACGGCGGAATACGTGGCGCTATGGCTCAAGCAAGCCGGACACGAGACGTGGTTCTTTGCCTACGTCACCCTCTGCATCGCCATATCGCTTGTCGTTTACGCTTTCATGCGCGACACGCGAAAAAACTCAGCGATGGATTGAGGCAGGCTTTCCGGACGGGCGCTCAATCTTGTGTTTTTTCGCCTTGAACGTCGGAATTTTCGAAACGTCGACGTCGCGCTTGGCGTGCCACAGGTCATAGGCTGTCTGCATATTGAGCCAGAGGTTCGGCCCATTGCCAAGCAGCTTGCCGATGCGCATCGCCATTTGCGGCGTCACGGGCTGCTTTTCAGCCAGCAGGTCATAGAGCGTCTGCCGCGAGATGCCGAGGTGATTAGCGATGGCGGTTTTGGAGAGCTTCATTGCCGGAAACGCAATCTCACGCAGTATTTCTGCCGGGTGAGTCGGGCAGCGTTTGGGATCGCGAATGGGAAAGTCACCCATGTTGCGCATCTCCATAATTTGTTTGGCTAGTCGAGCCTATCCAGATCGACATCGACCGCATGACTCGCCTCCCCAGAAAACGAAACAAGCCAATGATCTGTGATCATGGCGCCGTAGCGTAGATTGCCATCCTCAGTCCATTCATCAAACCGGTTCCCGCTGAATGCCACATCGTACGGCGTCGTCGCCGCATCGATTGCTTCCACCACCCGAAGGACGGCTCTCGCTTGAAGCGTTTTCTGAGGAAGTTGAAGGCTCGACTTCCAAAGTCTTTCTAAGTCACGATTCCTGAATGACTTGATCACGGCTCCCCCTGGGCCGAACGGCCCTTGCTTGATGTGAACGCATCACCAACGCCACTACCAAACGCCCAAAGGGGTCACAATTCTTCCGACCGTAGCTCGTGAAGCTACAAATGTCAAGCATAGGTTTACACATTACCTGTTGAACTAAAGTAACCGGAGCGCCTTGAAGCTGGCGTGGCCTTCGCGGCCGACGATGACGTGGTCGTGGATCGATATGCCGAGCGGGCGCGCCGCGTCGATGATCTGCTTGGTCATATCGACATCGGCACGCGACGGCGTTGGATCGCCTGAGGGGTGATTGTGCACCAGAATGAGCGCTGTCGCCGAAAGCTCTAACGCGCGCTTGACGACTTCGCGGACATAGACCGGTGTGTGATCGACCGTGCCGCGTCCCTGCACCTCATCGGCGATGAGATTGTTCTTTTTGTCTAGAAACAGCACGCGGAATTTCTCGCGCATTTCGAAACCTTGCGCCAGCCGCAAATAGTCCAGCACACCGGCCGACGATGACAGCGCTGGCCTAGACGCAATCTCGCCGCGCATCAGCCGTTCCGCGGCGGCCTTGATCAGCTTGAGTTCGTCAACGGCGCGCTGGCCAACGCCATCGACCTCCAGCAAGCGTTCGGTCGGCGCAGACACGACCTCGGCAAAGGACCCGAACTTGGCAATCATCCGCTTTGCGATGGGCTTGGTGTCGCCGCGCGGGAAGACGCGGAACAGAATCATCTCAAGCAATTCGTAGTCGGGCACCGCGTCAGCGCCACCAGAACGGAATCGAGAGCGCAGACGCTGGCGATGGCCTGCATTGTCATTGGCTTTGCCATCGGCAGGCGTCACGGCATCAAAAAACGCGCCTTGCTCCTCGGCGCTGATCTTATCTCCGTCGCTTCGCTTGGGCGATGCCATGGGAGGCTCCGGTTAGGCAGCTTTATCGAGCAGGTACGGCGGGCAGTGCAATCCGGCCGGCGAGATCGTGAACACTTCGACGCCCGTGCCGGTCACGGCGACGGTGTGCTCGAACTGGGCCGAGAGTTCGCGGTCGCGCGTAACCGCCGTCCAGCCATCGGCGAGAATTTTGACGTGCGGCTTGCCGAGATTGATCATCGGCTCGATGGTGAAAAACATGCCCGGCTCAAGCACTGTGCCTTCTCCCTTGCTGCCATAGTGCAGAATGTTCGGGCGGTCATGAAAGACGCGGCCCAACCCGTGCCCGCAAAAATCGGTGACGACGCTGCACCGGTGTTCGCCATGCGCGTAAGCTTCGATGGCAGCCCCGATATCGCCCGTCGTATTGCCGGGTTTGACGGCCGCGACGCCGCGCATCAGCGAGTCGTAGGTCACCTGCATCAAGCGCTCGGCGCGGCGCGAGACTTCGCCGATGGCGTACATCCGGCTGGTGTCGCCATGCCACCCATCGACGATCAGCGTCACGTCGATATTGACGATGTCGCCCTCTTTCAGTGGCTTGGCGTTCGGCATGCCGTGACAAACAACATGGTTAATAGACGTGCAGCTGGCGAAGCGATACCCGCGATAGTTCAGTGTCGCCGGTATCGCCCCGTGACGCAGTGCAAAATCGAGGATCATGCCGTCGATGGCCGCTGTCGTGGTGCCGGGCCGTACGTGAGGCACAAGCATATCGAGGGCTTCGGCGGCGAGGCGCCCGGCTTTGCGCATCGCAACAAAAGCATCGGGTCCATGCAGCGGGATCTTGCCATCGCGGCTGGCGCTGCGATTTACCTCGACATTCGACATCAGTGTCTTTCTTTGCCCTTTGAGCCCTCGTCACTTCGGCAATTTAGTGCAAAACTCCGGCCGCGCAATCGATCGCCGCAATAAGACGGCACGGAACCGACGGGAGAGAAGTGATGACCACATACCGCGCGCTGCTGATGGGCGGCGCTTGTTGCTTGGGACTTGTATCGTACCAGGCCACATCTCGCGATGCCCTTGCCGGGCTACCGGCAACCTTCAAGGACTTGTTTGCGCGGGAGCCCGCGACCGTTATTGCAGATCTCGTGACTGTTGCGGAAGGTGATGCGCCAGCGGAACCCGCCGCTGAAGCTAAAGCTGAAGCTGCAGCTCCGGCTGCAGATGCCCCGGCCGCGACCAGCAGTAAGGGACTGACAGAATACTTTGGTATCGCCGACGCGCCCGATTCCGATCGCGCGTGGGCGGCAGCTGCAACGGTGAATGCCGACTATGCCGCCGCGGAAAGCTCGGCGGCAGCCGAAGTGGCCGCAGCACCCGCTGCGGAAAAAACCAACAGCACGGGCGTGACTGAATTTTACGGTTACGCGGCTGAAGATGCCGAACCGCAAGCCTGGGCTGAAGAAGCCGAAATGAACCCCGACTACGCCTCGGATGCAGCGGACGAAGAGCCGGCCGCTGAAGCTGAGACCGAAGCCGAAGCTCCGGCCGTTGTAAAAGCGACACCCGCTTGGGCTGCGGAAGCCACGATGAACCCGGACTACACGGCGGACGCACCTGCACCTGCCGCCGAGGCTGCCGCAGAGCCGGAAGCGGCACCCGTCTCGCTCGGCGGTCAAGGCGTCACGGAATTCTACGGCGTTAGCGACGGCTCACCGCGAGCCTGGAACGCCGAAGCGACGGTGTTACCCGATACACCGGCGCCGGCGCCCGCCGCCGAAACCACGGCTGTCGTTCAGGAGGCCATCGAGGCCTGCCGCGATGCGCTGAATGGCGAGGTCCAGGCTGGCCGGCTGCTTTTTGGCACGGCCAGCTGGGATATCGACCGCAGCAGTTACAAAACGCTCGATAAGCTCGCCAAAGTCGCCAAGGCCTGCAACGCCGCCTTCGTCATCGAAGTTGGCGGCCATACCGACAACACCGGTAAGCCCGAGAGCAACAAGACGCTGTCCAACCTCAGAGCCCAGGAGGTCGTCAAATATCTCGTGAAAGAGGGCGTCGACGCAGCGAAGCTCAGAGCCGTCGGCTACGGTCAGGAGCGGCCGATTGCAAGCAACGACAATCGCGACGGCCGCCGCCAGAACCGCCGCATCGAGTTCTTGGTGACAAGCGCGGGTATCTAAGGCGTCAAAAAATCCCCAAAATGAAAAAGCGCCGAGGGTCACCTCGGCGCTTTTGAACATTAGGTCTCAGAAAGAAGCGCTCAGCCCTGGGCTTCTTCGGCCGGCACTTCGCCCGCCGTCAGTTCGGCCATCAGCTTCTGGGCCTGACCGGTCCAGTCCTGCTTTTCGATGGCGCCCTTGAGACCCAGCGCCTCGTCGATGTTGGCGATATCGTCGTCCGACAGATTGGCAATCTGCTCGACGCGATAGACGTTGATCTGCTTCAAGCGGCCCATCATGTCGGCGTCGATGCCCTTAATCGGCGACAGATCTTCCGGCTCGCCCTTCGGCTTTTTGAAGCCTTTCCAGGCCGCATTCAGGCGGCGGGCGCGGGCGTCCGTGCGTTCGAAAATGCGGGCGGCTTTACCGCGACGGCCACGCAGATAATACAGCTTGGCGCGGCGGACCTTGCCGCGGCGGATGACTTCGATTTCGGCGATGTAGGGCGAGTAGACCGGGAACACGCGTTCGACGCCTTCGCCATACGAAATTTTGCGAACCGTGAAGCTCTCGTTGATGCCGGCGCCCGCGCGGGCGATGACGACGCCTTCATAGGCCTGGAGACGCGTAACAGCCGCCTCTTCCCGGCCTTTGGCCTTCTTTTTGTCCTTGGGGTCTTTTTCGGCGGTCTCGACGACGCGGACCATGACTTTGACGGTGTCGCCGGGGCCGAATTCGGGCACGCCACGCTTTGCAAGAACGGCGTCCATCTGCTCGCGCTCGAGCTGCTGGATAATATCCATGTGCTTGAATCCACTTTGTTTTTCATTGACGCAGAGGAGCGGTTCAGTGGCCAACCGGCCCCGTACCGTTCATGCAGCCCGTGTGGGCAACCCGTTTCTGGGTGAGGTTTGTTGCGGGGGGAATAGCGGAAGCAAGGGGGTTTGTCGAGTGGGGCGGGTTTGCAGCTTTTCAATCACCCGAAAGCCCGCGTGCCCACCAGCTCGACAAGGTGCCCATGATCTATCGCCTCAACCCGCCGACCTTTTCTGCCGGTCATCGTCTCGGCAGCAATCAATGCGTTCAGCACGGCCTCTTCCGTCGCCTCGACTGTCGCCAGAAACAGCGGATCGAGTTCGTCGTTGCCGATCGCGTCGAAGCGATAGCGCGGCGGCTCCGGCAAAGGGCCCGGATCATTCGCGGTTGAAAACGCCAGGATGATATCACCCGAGTTGTTGCCCGACGGCGTGCCGCCACGGCCGATACCGATCGATGCGCGCCGCGCTAAGCGTTCAAGCTGCGCCGGCATTAGCGGCGCGTCGGTAGCGATGACGACAATGATCGAGCCGGTCTCGCGTTCCCACACCTTGTGGCCTGGCATCCGTTCGCCAACGCGAACGCCGCAGACCGTGAGCCAGTCTCGCAAGCCGTGGTTGGCCTGCACCAGTGCGCCGACCGTGTAGTCGGCGCCGGCCACGCGGACGCGGCGCGATGATGTTCCGGTGCCGCCTTTGAACTCGTAGCAAATCATGCCCGTGCCGCCGCCGATGTTGCCTTCAGTGATCGCGCCTGGCCGCGCGTGATCGATGGCACTGAGGACATCGGCCTCCATAACATGCTGGCCGCCGATGTCGTTCAGCCAGCCGTCATAGGTTTCAGCGGCGACGGGCAGCAGCCAAATTTTCTCCCGCACGGCATCGGGAAACGCGTTCGCCATCCACCGTATTGTCGCGTGGTGCGCGAGGCCGACAGAAAACGTATTGGTCAGCGTGATTGGCCCGGTGAACCAGCCGCCATCGCGGATCCAGTGGCTGCCCGTCATCTCTCCGTTGCCGTTGAGCGAGAACACGCCCGACCAAACAGGATTGAGCAGGTTTGCGCGCGGCCGCGGCAGGATCGCTGTGACGCCGGTGCGTATCGCGTCGCCCAGGATCATGGTCGTGGTGCCGGCTTCGACACCAGCCACATCCGTTATGGCGTTGAAAGGGCCAGTCGTGCCCGGCAGCGGCAGTCCGAGATCGCGGGCGCGCGGCTTCGCCAGCGTGTGAGGCGGCGTCGTGTCGTTCATGGACTGCTTGCCCCTACCTGCCAGCCGCCGACGCGAACTTGCTGCACGCGCCGATGTAGACGCCGCGATCCTTGAGGTCGGTGATGCGCTCTGTGTCGAATTCGTAGAGGTACGCGCTTTTGGCGACCCAGCGCGGCAATTTTCCGCTCTTCGCGGAATCGAGCACGAACTTGCAAACGGCAAGCGCATCGCTTTTGGTGAAAGAGGACCGGACCTGCCCCGATTGCAATTGCAATCCGAAAGATAGCCCGAGCCACGGGTTATCGACACGGCCGGGCCGCACAACGCCGATCATCGGATTGCCGTCATAGGCCGTGCGATCCTTGAACTCCTGCTTCTTTTTCAGAATACCCTGCGGCGTCGGCTCAACCGCCAGCATGACTTCGAAACGGTCTTGGGTTCTGGCTGGGCGGAACAGCCCGTACCAGTTGGCTTTATCACCCTTCGAAAGTTTAGCGTCGATGCGCGGGGCGTGCCGGTAAGACACGTAATCGTCGCGCGACAGGATTTCGCTGCGAATGAGTTTTTCGCCGGCAAAAAAGCGTAGCTCGACATCGATTTTCTCGTAGCCTTTTTCGCCGCCCGAGAGCCCGATGTTTTCAACCGCGAACGCGAAACGGATACCGCCGCCTTCCGTATAGGGCTGTTCGAACGAAAACGGCGGCCAGCCATCGAAGTAGATCGGCACGCCGTTGACGCGCACGCCGTAGGCATAGTGCGTCGCGCCTTCGGTGCCGGCGAGCTTGCCGGTTTCGATCACGAACTCGGTGAAGCCGGCGCGCTTTTCCGGCGCCACCGCCTGGATGGTCTCAAGCGACGGTACCACCCAATGGCGTCCGCCGCCTTCGCCGCCAATGGGTGTTGGCTCGGCGTGGGCGGTTGAAACGAATCTGGGCAGCAGACTGGGCAACAGATTGAAGCCCGAACGCGGCCCGCAGATTTCCGCCAGCCCGGCTTTGTCGCTGCTGATGGCGCACTGCTCGCCCTCGTTGCACCTGAGGCCTGCCGTGCGCTCGTTGGCTTTGGTGCGCGAGCGCGAGAAACACAGTGCCGTCGGCTTTGGCGGCGCGCTCGTGGCGTAGCTCATGCCGGGCGCAGGCCCGCGTAGAAATTTCGCCTCATAGGTTTGACCCGCGCACGGGAATGGCGGATCGGGCGCCATCTCGTAGACGCCCTTATCGGGATTGTGCGTGACGGGTTCGCGGCCGCGGCCAAGCATTGGTGCGCCGCCCTTGCCCGTGCGCACAAGCGAATAAACCGGCATCGCTGGGATATCGCTGCCGGTGCTGGCGACGCGCAGGGTCGTGCTGCCGGTTGGTTGGGCGATGTCCATTTGCACCTTGAAGTAGGGCGGCGCATCGCATTCGGGCGGCGGCAGCTCCGCGACCCGCTTGGCGAGGGTGAGCAGCTCGGCGTGCGTGCGGTGGTTGATGCTATCGGGCTTGGCGATCGTCACGTGGTCGGAGGCTTCGATCAAAACGGGATTCTGAAAATATCGCGATGCCGATTTACTCGATACGACTTGGCCGAAACTGTTGGCGAGTTTTGACTTCATCCACGACAGCACACCCTTTTTTGCCGGATCGATCGCGTAGGATTCATAAATCTCCTTGCCGACCAGCCCAGGAATTTTGCGCTCGTCGATCAGTTCATGAAAATCTTTGTCTAGATGATTGAGAACGTCGCTGCTCGGCGTGAGCTGCCCCAGGACGCGGCTATCGCCGCTGCTTGAGACGTACGACGCTAAGCGTGCGAAGACCGAGCCGCCCGAGGGCGAGGCGACGAGAAGCAAGCCAATCCGTTTCGACTTGAAGTGTTCGAGCCGGCGCACAAGCAGGTCACGAACGACGATGCCACCAAGGCTGTGCGCGACGAAGACAATCATTTGCTTTTCCAGCGGGGCACCGGCGCCCGCCGACTTCGGATCCAGAGCCTTGAATACTTCGTCGGCGGCTTCGCGTACGCCCCATTCGCCCTCGCCTTCGCGATTAAACCCGGCAATGTAGAACGATGCGCCGTCGAGCCGCTTGTCGCTTGCCGCAAGCTGCGGCCAGTATGCGGTTTTGCCGGTCTCGTCGGGCTGCTCGGCCAGCCAAGCGTCGCGCGCGTTAGAATAGAGCCCGTGGACGAAAACGATCGCGGTGTCGCCGTCATTCTTACAGAACCAGAGATTGCGCTGATCTTTCGCCGGGATCGGGCCGGGCGTGCAGGCCAGCGCAGCCGTGGCGAGAACGGCGAGGGCGCTCAAGGAGAAAATAAATCGAGCGAGTAACATACGCATGCAACTGACTCCGGAAATTTGTGCGCAATGACGGCATGGCAACGAGCGTACGCAATTGTATGGGGCTCGAATGCGAGACTAAAAAAAATCCCCTCAATACCGCCGGAGAATTTAAAAAACGCTGAGAGTGGATGACTTTAGCCGTGCAACAGGCATGTGACAAGCATGCGACTGGCACATGACCCGATCGCGTGCCGCTTAGAACCCCAGCGCGTCGCTCAAGATATCGCCGAGCGTCGTATTTTTCTGCTGGCCGCGACGGGCCGGTGTGCCGCCGGGGCCAAAACCGTTTGAGGGCGCCCGCGCCGCAACCGCCGCCGGATCGAAGCCGTTTTGTACCGGCGCTAAGTGATCGCGGCCCTTGCTGATTTTTGCCCAGTCGCCATCGAGCGCTTGGCTGACACGCTTTTCGTGGCCATAGACGTCACGGAACGATTGCAACCGGCCGTCGTCGCCGACCCAGGCGGTGAAATACGCCAAATGGATCGGGACTTTCTTGGACAACTCGATTTCGTTGTTGAGCGGGCCCGAGCGGCTGACGCTGGCGACCTTGGCGGCATCCCAGCCCTTGTCATAATCGAGCACGATCTCGGCCAGCTCCATCGGCTTTTGCACGCGCAGGCAGCCGTGGCTGTTGGTGCGCTGCGCCGAGCGGAACATCCACTTGTCGGGCGTATCGTGCATGAAAATCGTGTGCTGGCTCGGGAATGAAAATTTGACGTGGCCAAGCACGCTGCGCGGTCCTGGCGGCTGAACCACCTCGTAAGAACGGATATCGACCTTGGTCCAATCGATTTTGCGATAGTCAAGCGGCTGCCCGTCCTTGGTCTCGAGTTGCAAGCCGTACTGGCGCATATAGCCGCCACCGCGCAGCAGGCTCGGCCACAGCTCCTTGACCTTGATGCTTTCCGGCACCTTCCAGGCCGGCCGCAGCACAACGTACTTCAGGGGCCGCGAAAAAACCGACGACTGCTTGTCGAGCATCCCGGCGACGATTTTTTCCGAGCGGATGACCTCGCCGTTCTTGTAAACGCGCTGCATGAACTCGGGGATGTTGTTGAACACGTGCAGCTCGCCGAGGTCGTCCCACATCCAGCGCCACATCTCCATGTTGGCGCGCAGCCGCTTGGCGGACGCGCTCAGCGTACCGCCGGTCTTCGGAAGGGCAGCGGCGTAGAGTTCTTGCAGCTTGACGAACTGCGGATGCTTCGGGTGCAGACCGCGCAAATAGGCGTCCGGTTCGCCCGCCGCGACAAGCCCATCAAGTACGGCTTGCGGCTCGAGCAACTGCGGCTTGCGGTCGAGGTTTGAATTCAGCTGCTCGGACGGCGCGAGAATACGTCCGCCGCGGGCATGGCGGGCATAGAGCAGTGCGGCTTGTGTAACAGCCAGATCGGCGTTGACGCGAGCATCGTCCGTTATGTCAGATCCGAGGCCGGGCAATTTGAACGCCGTTGCGTCGAGGCCATAGGCGCCCGCGTTCTTGAGTTCGCCGATCAGAAGTTCCGCCGCCGGCGTGAGCCCCGTCGCGCTCGTCCACGCGAGCGCACCTTGGCGCTGCTCGTAAAACGCCTTGATCGCGGCGCGCTCTTTGCGCTCGATCTCGCTGTCGGATGTGATGGGAAGCGCCAAGCGCTCGATCACACGCGCAGCCGCCGCCGTGTCATCGGCGCGTGCAGCGGCCGTCACAGCGGTCAAGCCTGCAACTGCGATCAAAACCGGCAAAACAATCAAACGGAGCATCGCGGCCAATCCTGGTTGCCGACGCGCACAACGGATCTTGAACGGAAAACTGCGTCCAGACTTCGGCGTAAGCGCACGATTTGTCTAGCACTGCCCCGGCTTTCGCCGGGTTGCCCCCGCATTCCCCATGCGAAGTGTGGCGGCAGGGCCGCGGCGGCTGGCATTACTTGCGCGGCTTCACCGGCTTCAGCAAATCGGGGCGTCGCTCGGCCGTGATGCGTTCGGATTCGGCGCGACGCCATTCGGCGATTTTCTTATGGTCGCCCGAGAGCAGAATGTCCGGCGTGGCGCGCCCGTCCCACTCGCGCGGCTTGGTGTACTGCGGGTATTCGAGCAAGCCTGCTTCAAAGCTCTCGTGCGTCAGGCTTTCGGCTTGGCCGATGACGCCCGGGAGCAGGCGCACGCAGGCGTCGATCAGCACCATCGCCGCCAGTTCCCCGCCCGAGAGCACGTAGTCGCCGATGGAGATTTCGCGCAGGCCTTTGGCTTCGATGACGCGCTCGTCGATGCCTTCGAAGCGCCCGGCGAGAAGCGTGACGCCCGGGCCACCAGCGAGATCGCGGGCGGTTTGCTGCGTCAGCGGTTCGCCGCGCGGCGACAGGTAAATCAGCGGCGCCTCGGGCTGTGTCGCGCGCGCGGCGTCGAGTGCCGGACCGAGCACGTCGGCACGCAGCACCATGCCGGCGCCGCCGCCGGTTGGCGTATCGTCAACCTGGGCGTGGCGGCCGAGGCCGAAGTCGCGAATTTGGATCGTACTCAAAGACCAGATGCCGGCATCAAGCGCGGTGCCGCTGAGCGACATGCCGAGCGGCCCGGGAAACATATCCGGAAACAGCGTCAGCACCGTCGCGTGCCAAGTTTGCCGCGTGGGATCGCACGTTGGGACGTGGGGCATCTCAGTCTCCTCCCTCTCCCCAAGGGGAAAGCACATCGCAAAATTTCAGTTCAATTGATTGGCGAAGGGCATGAATATCTATGGACGAAGAATGCGTTGGAGCGGAGTGG
>JANNSR010000010.1:0-6171 GCA_031402935.1 Hyphomicrobium sp.
CCATCATAACGCTTGCACATATCCTATCCCCTGGGATAGGTACAGACCATGGAACACGAAAGCCATCCCGACATCATCAAGCGACTGAAACGCGCTGAGGGACATTTGCGCTCGATTGTCGTCATGATGGAGGCAGGCAAACCCTGCCTTGACCTCGCACAACAGCTCCACGCCGTCGAAAATGCTGTCGCTAACGCCAAACGAGAGCTTATTCACGATCATATCGACCATTGCCTCGATCACGCCGTCAACGACGGTGCTAAGGCATCGCGTGCCGCCCTCGCCGAATTCAAGGCGCTGAGCAAATACCTATGAAGATCGCGGCGATGCTCGATGTCCTGCGCGATTGGCTCGGCTTTTCACCGGTTCCAAAAATAGCTGATGGCAATGACCACGAGACTGGCGGCGGCAACGGCCACACGCATGGAGTCATCGACCCGACCATCGCCAGCACCGAGTGCGGGATCTGGGCCATCAAGTGGTCGTTCGTGATTTTGGCGCTCACCGCCGCGCTCCAGATCGTTGTGGTGTTTGCCACAAGCAGCGTCGCACTCTTGGCCGATACCATTCATAATGTCGCCGATGCGACCACGGCGATACCCCTATGGATTGCCTTCAAGCTGGCACAGCGCGAGCCGACGGCGACTTTCACCTATGGTTACGGTCGCGTCGAAGACTTGGCCGGCATCGCCATCGTCGTCGTCATTTTGTTCAGCGCGCTCGTAGCGGGCTATCAGTCCATAGAGCGGCTTATCAACCCGCAGCCTATTGCCTATTTGGGCTGGCTCGCGCTAGCCGGTCTGATCGGCTTCGTCGGCAATGAGCTCGTGGCGGTACTTCGCATCAGCGTCGGTCGCGAGATCAACAGCGCCGCCCTCATAGCCGATGGCTATCATGCCCGCACCGATGGCCTTACCAGCCTCGCAGTCGTTGCCGGAGCGATCGGCGTGTGGCTGGGGTTCCCGCTCGCCGATCCGATCATTGGTTTGCTGATCACGCTCGTCATCTTCGGCATAGTGTGGCAGTCGGCAAAGGCTGTGCTGACCCGCATGCTCGATGGGGTCGATCCGGCCATCATCGGCGACATCCGCCATTCCGCGGCGCATGTCGCGGGTATCAAACAGGTTCTTGACGTTAAGGCCCGCTGGCTCGGCCACAAACTCCACGCCGACGTGGCCATCCTCATCGACGAGGGCATGCCGGTGGCCAAAGCCGATGCGCTACGTATTGCTCTGACGCGCGAAATGCTGGCACACGTCCCTGCGCTCTCTGTCGTCAATGTACGATGGCAGGGCGGCGAAGATGAGCCAGTCGTCAAGTCCGTTCGCGGCCACGCTCACGCACCCGAACCGTGTCAGGTCAGAAGCGCCATCGCCAGCGGGCTTCTTGAAATTATAGACACCCCGGACGGCGAACGGATGCGCTTGAGCATCGAGACGCCAACTGACCGATTGCAGGTGACAGTGACGATCGAGAGGCCAGGGAACACGGTCGAAGTGCTCGTCCTCCTTCCGGTGCCCGGTAACGACGGGGTCTATATGAGCCGCGAAGCACCGGCCGAGCCGCATGAATTTTCAGCGCAGCTCCGGCTGAAGGCTCACGAACACGAGCACGTACTTCGATTCGCCGTGACCGAACCTGCGGGGCACCGCCATTGATGAAAAGTCAAACAACTCAAAAAGTTCTGTTTAGCGTACGCATGTCATCACGGGCCGCGCTCTGTTCAACGGTGCTTATGCTGATCTGGGCGATGTTTGCGGCCAGCGAAGTCGCCTTGGCGCATGGCATTCACGCCGATCAGCTGCGTACAATCAAGTATGGCGGTCCGCTCGACTATTTCTGGGTCGGCGCCAAGCATATGCTGACCGGCTACGACCACCTGCTCTTCCTGTTCGGCGTGATGTTCTTTCTCACGAACGTGAAGGACATCGTGACATTCATCACGGCCTTCACGGTCGGGCACAGCATCACGCTGATCGGCGCAACCCTTTACGGCGTTCAAGCGAACTACTTCCTGATCGACGCCGTGATCGCCGTATCGGTTATCTACAAGGGTTTCGACAACCTCGACGGCTTTCGCAAATGGATTGGCATAACTCCGCCGTGGCTGCTGGGCATGGTCTTCGGCTTTGGCCTCATTCACGGGTTCGGGCTGGCGACCCGCTTGCAAGACATCGGTTTGCCGGATGACGGACTGACGCCGCGCCTCTTGTCGTTCAACGCAGGAGTCGAAGTGGGCCAGATCGCGGCACTCGCGGTCATGGCGGCGGTTCTAGCCCTGTTCCGGCAATCGTCGGCGTTCCCGCCTTTTACAATTATGGCCAATGGCTTCTTGATCGTTGCCGGCTCGTTTTTGTTCCTCATGCAGATGCACGGCTACCAGCACACCGCTTATCCCGACGACTTCGGGTTCAGCACCAACAGTCACATCCTCGATCACTTCAACAATGACATCTCGTCGGGAGATCAAGTGTCTGAACCGACGCCACCTGCGGCAACGCCAAAGGAACTAACGCCAGAAGAGCTTATGCGCCAGCCTTAGACCAACGACAGATTCTGCAGTGACAACCAAAGGCCTCACACACATATGATACCTAGCTTTCTAGAAGAGAAACGATTCAGGGCAGTATCGCTCCGCTTCGCGCCTGCTTTGATTTGTGGCGGACTGTTCTGGGCCGGGCTCACTGGACAGGCCTTTGCTCACGCCGTCGCGGAAGGAGACAAAGGATATATCCAGGAGATCACTGGACCGCATCTCCTGCCCTTCGCCTATCTCGGCGCCAAGCACATGATCACCGGATACGATCATCTGCTGTTTTTGTTTGGCGTCATCTTCTTCTTGTACCGGCTGAAGGACATCGGGCTGTACGTCAGTCTGTTCGCCCTTGGCCATTCGACAACGATGATCCTGGGGGTCTACTACGACATCTCCGTCAGCCCTTACTTGATCGAAGCGATCATCGGCTTCTCGGTGGTCTACAAAGCGCTGGACAACATGGGCGCTTACCAGCGCTGGTTCGGCTTCCAGCCGAACACGAAAGTCGCGACTCTCATCTTCGGCTTGTTCCACGGTTTCGGTCTCGCGACCAAAATCCAGGATTACAAGATGTCGCCCGACGGACTATTGCCGAACCTGCTCGCCTTCAATGTCGGCGTTGAAGTCGGTCAACTGCTGGCGCTCGCAGCCATCCTGATCGCGATGGGATACTGGCGCCGATCCGACGGCTTCTGGCGTCATGCCTATACGGCCAACGTCGCCATGATGACGGCTGGCTTCGTGCTGATGGGCATGCAGCTCACCGGCTACTTTGTTTCACAGGCTTGAAGGACCATGACTGATGTACAACGCTGATTTTCCGAACCGCGCCGAACTTCCGACGACGGCCCAACTTCTTCGATCCTCGCTCGTTGCGGTCGTGACGGCCGGAGCGCTTCTCGTCGCGGTCGTGCTGCCAGCCGAATACGGCGTCGATCCGACGGGTGTTGGACGCGCCCTGCAACTTACCGAAATGGGTGCGATCAAGCAGAAGCTTGCCAAAGAGGCCGCTGCCGACACGCAGGCCGTTGCAAAAGAAGTTGCCAAAGCACCGGCGGCGGCCATCGAGCCAACGCCAGCGCAAGAGGCGACAGCCGAGCCACCAGCAGTCGTAGCAGCGCCTGCACCTATCGCAGAGGCTCCGACGCTGTCAACATCAGGTCGCAAAGACGAAATGACCGTTACGCTAAAGCCGGATCAGGGCGCTGAAATCAAAATGCAGATGAAGAAGGGCGCCCAGGCGAACTATTCGTGGATGATCGACGGCGGGGTGGTGAACTTCGATGAGCATGGTGACGGCGCAGGCGACAATGCCATCAGCTACGAAAAAGGTCGGGCCGTGGCGAACAAAGAAGGCGTGCTTGAAGCGGCGTTCGACGGAATCCACGGCTGGTATTGGCGCAATCGCGGCAAGGCCGACGTGACGGTGACCTTGCGTACCGACGGTGACTACGCCGCGATCCAGCGGATGGAGTGATCGCCGCTAACATTTCAAGTTGGTCACTACGGTACAACGAATTTTGCCTGAAGGCTATGGCCATCGGCCAGTGTTCCCGTCACAACGACATTCGCCCCCGTAGTCAACGGCGCGGCCACTTTGACGACCAGCTTGTTAGGCTCGACAGCGGCCAGCTCCATCTGTGCCGTCTTGCCATTGTCCTGCACGATCACTTTGACTTTCGCGTCGGCCGAATCAATGGGCGCGTCTTTTTCTCCGGTCAGATAGAAGGTCAGCTCTCCGGCCGATGGCACGAACTCGACGTGATGGCCTTCGACGTCGACCAGCGCGCCGCCATTCGGGCCCTTGGTCGCTTCGTGCGCCATAGCTGCCATGGGGAAGACGAGAGCCAATGCTGCGGCGAGGGCCAAAGCAAAGAAGTCCGATTTTGTCGTCATGAATGTTCTCCCTTTCAGTTAGTAGGCTTCAACGGTTTGACCGCCGGACACAGCCGGACGGCTTTCGGCAAGCCGCCGCACGGCGGGCGCGCCAAATTTCAGGAACAGGATGGGCGTCAGAATCGTATCGAGCAGCGTCGCGCTGATGAGACCGCCGAAAATCGTGACCGCCACCGGATGCAGGATTTCCTTGCCCGGCGCATCGGCCCCGTAGAGCAAGGGCACCAAAGCCATGGCGGCCGAGAGCGCGGTCATCAAAACGGGCGTCAAACGCTCCAAACTTCCGCGCACGACGAGTGTCTCGCCGAAGCTCTCGTTCTCGTGCAGCACGAGGTTGATGTAGTGGCTGATCTTAAGGATGCCGTTGCGCGCACTAATCCCAGTCAGAGTGATGAAGCCGATCATCGAGGCGACGGACAGCGGCTGACCCGCCAGCCACAGCGCGATCACACTGCCGATGAGAGCGAGCGGGACGTTGCCCATAATAATGAGCGCCAGCACCGCCGAACGGTAGCGGCTGTAAAGCACCACGAATATGGACGCCAACGAGATGAGCGACAGCCCGAGGATCAAGCGCGACGCTTCTTCCTGCGCCTGAAACGTGCCTTCAAGGCTCGTCGAATAACCGCTTGGCAACGGTGTTGCGAGGACGGTCTCGCGAATGCGCGCGATGATGGCCGCCATGTCGGAGCCATCCGTGTTGGCGAGCACGACGATGCGGCGCCGGCCATTTTCCCGGACGATCTGGTTGGGCCCTTCGGTTTCTTCGACCGTTGCAATGCGGCTGAGAGGCACGCGCCCCTTTGGTGTTTCGATCAACAGATCGCTGAGACCAGCCGTGGTCCGATCGGCCTCGGATAGCCGCATGACGACATCGAAGCGCTTGGCGCCGTCAATGATGGTCGAGACGGTGCGGCCGTTGGACAGGCTTTCGAGCGCTTCCGTCACAGCGGCGGGTGTAACACCGAACAAGGCCGCCCGGTCGGGATCGACCCGGATTTCAAGCTGCGGGATCAGCACCTGCTTTTCGGTTTGCAGGTCGACCAGCCCACTAATGCCCGCAAGTTTCGACCGGAGCGTCTCGGCAAGGCTGCGCAGCGTATCGAGGTCGTCGCCGTAGATCTTCAGTGCAATTTCCGCCCGGACACCGGACAGCAAATGGTCGAGGCGATGCGAAATCGGCTGCCCGACATTGATCGTCGCAGGAAGCACGGCGAGCTTCGCGCGCACATCGGATAGGATCACCTCCCGCGCGCGTTCAGATTTTTCGAGGTCGACATCGATTTCGCTCGAATGAACGCCTTCGGCATGCTCGTCCAGTTCGGCACGGCCCGTGCGCCGCCCGGCGGTTTTGACCTCCGGAATCTCGGTAAGAAGCCGTTCGGCGATAACGAAGGGGGTGTAAAGCAGGGGCAGCGGGGCGGCGATCAAGCCGACGGACTGCAGCAGGCCGTTGAGCAAACCCTCGTTCTTCAGGATCGCGATCCAGGCGTAGGTACGGATGAGGAAACTGGTCCAGAACGGGACCATCACGAGCAGCAACAGGCCATCGCGGACGCGTTCACGCTGTCGCGCAATGTACCAGGCAACGGGATACCCGATGGCGACGCAGATCACGGTGGTGATCGCGGCGAAGCCGACCGACCGGCCGAGGATGCGCAGATAGATGGGATCGAAGACGCGCGCATAGGTCTCGAGCGTGAAAACGAAGACCACGCGGCCGAGGTCGTCCCGCTGGC
>JANNSR010000011.1:0-2186 GCA_031402935.1 Hyphomicrobium sp.
ATCCCGCCCGCGCGAAAACCATCGTCGAGCAGATGTGCAAAGACCTGCTGGCCAACACGGTGATCGAGAATTATAGTTATGAGATTGGGTGAACCAACATTTCAGCGGCGGCGCGCCGCTGGATTGAGCGCCGCGTAGGCGCGCTCCAGCGCCGCCACTTCGGCGTCGACGCCGGTCTCGAAATTGATCGCGCGGCGGGCGACCCAGATCAGCGCCAGCATCATCACTCCAGCGCCGATCAGCAAGAGCCCTCGCGTGTAGCTGCTGGCATCAGCGACGGCGCGCGCCTCGCTCGGGTTGGCGCGATTGTACGTAACGGCAACGGTGTCGCCGCGCTGCAAATCCGGCCGCCTCAAATCATCAAGACTGAGCCGCGCCGTATACGCCGCGCCGATCTCGGACGTGTACGCAAGCCGCGCATACGGCACGTCGCGCGTGACCAGAGAAATGTTGGCATTGGCCTCGCGCATGGCGTCGGCTTGGCCGCACTCGACCTCTTGCGTGACGGCGCGATACAGGACGCCCTCGCCCTTCAAAACGCACGCGATCTCGATTCCCTTGACGGTCGCTTCGGCCCGGCTGTCCGACAGGGCGTGATAGCCGTCGATGCCGATCATCGCCGCCCCGGCAACACACGCAACCACGCCGCCGTTGCGCAGCCAGCGATACAAGTATCCGGCAAGGCCGGATTTCAGAGTTTTATCGTGACGCATAGCAATCACAGACCTTTTACAGATGCCCCACTCTAAGGCGCGTTCCCCAAGGCCGCGTAAACGAACTTTTGCATCTCCCTCTCCCCATTACTGCACTTAATGGGGTGCGGGTCGGGGTGTGGGGCGGCCGCTTGTTCCGGAATTGTTGCCGCCCCTCACCCTAGCCCTCTCCCCGTTCGCACTAAAGAGCGCGACAGGGAGAGGGAACTTCAGCCTCCCGTTAAGACTTCCTCGCTACTCTCGGCGCAAATCCCACGCGCGGAGTTAAGACTTGGAAAACCTTTCGGCCTTTGTCAGCGCCTTGCATCAGCGCCGTCTCGCGGCAGCCCTCAACCCGGCCATCATCCTCGCAACCTTTGCCGCCACGCTGTTCTGCTCGGCGCTGATGCTGTTCTCAGTGCAACCGATGTTCGCCAAAATGGCGCTGCCCGCGCTTGGCGGCACGCCAGCGGTGTGGGCCGTGTCGATGTGCTTTTTCCAAACCGCACTGCTCGCCGGCTACTGCTACGCCCACGCCCTCAATCGTTTCCTCGACACCAAGACCGCAGCGCTGGTCCACTTCGGCGTGCTGACGATCACCAGCGTCGCACTCCCTATTGGCCTGCCCGCAACACTTGCCGAACCGCCGGCGGGTGACGCCTACCTGTGGCTGCTCGGCGTACTGACGCTCGGCGTCGGCTTGCCGTTCTTCGCCATCTCGGCCAGCGCGCCGCTGTTGCAGGCGTGGTTTTCGAAAACCGGCCACAAGGATGCAGCCGACCCCTACTTCCTCTACGGCGCCAGCAACCTCGGCAGCCTGATTGCCCTTCTCGCTTACCCGCTCGTCATTGAACCTGTGTTCGGACTGAAGACCCAAAGCGCGATCTGGAGCGGCGGCTTCGTTATACTCGCATTGCTGATCGCCGCCTGCGCTACCTTGATGCTGATGCGCCAAGCCGATGCCTCCGCCATCTCGGGCGAAACGCACACGCCCGCGGCCCAAGCCCCCGCCGCGCCGCTGACCCTTTCCCAGCGCGCCATGTGGGTACTCCTCGCCGCGATCCCGTCAGGTCTGATGGTCGGCGTCACGACCTACATCACGACCGATGTCGCCTCCGCCCCGTTCATCTGGGTCATTCCGCTGGCGATGTTCCTTGGCACCTTCATTCTCGTCTTCAAGGACAAGCTCGCCTTCAACTACGAATGGGCACTTGCAGCGCTCCCGGTCGCGATTCTTCTGCACATCTTCCTGCCGGTGCACATCGCCGGCGTGCTGGCTGCCGTCGTCGCGTTCTTCCTCGCAGCCATCGTTTGCCATCGCGAACTCTATCTGTCGCGCCCCTCGCCCTATCACCTGACCGAGTTCTACATCTGGATGTCAGCTGGCGGCGTCATTGGCGGCGTCTTTGCAGCCCTTGCCGCGCCGCAGATGTTTGCAACCGTACTTGAATTCAAACTGCTGCTGCTGCTGTCGCTGCTGTGCCGTCCGGGCGT
>JANNSR010000012.1:0-53849 GCA_031402935.1 Hyphomicrobium sp.
ATGACACCGATGTGGCTGGCGTGGGTGATCGCAACGCTGCCTAGCTTGAAGACGCGCGGATGCAGGTCGATCGGGATGCCCTTCGCAAGCACATCGCGCGCACGCGGACCTGATACGCGGACGACGGCGCGGCCATCCGAGTGATCGACGACCGCTGCGACACCGGCCAGTAGCGGCTTAAGTTCGAATTCCAAGTCGCGGCCGTCAAGCCGCTCCGCGATCGCGGTCCATTGATCGGGTCCTGACCAGATGAACGCGATGTCTTTCGAGGCGATACGCTGCGGCGTTGCCGGCAGCGCTAAACCGTAAGCTTTGAGGATGGTAGCTTTCAGCGCCGCCGTTTGCCCATCGAACGCGGCGAGGCTCGCGATTGTCAGGCCGTCGCGAATGGTGGCCGAAATGGCTGTACTGTTTCGCGGCGCCCAGGAGGGTATCGCCGATTGTGCCGGGAGCAAAGGATCAGCCACGCAGTCTCTCCCCTTTTGGATCGATGAAGCAAGGCGAGACGACCTCGACCAAGGTGTCGCCGCCGCGCAGCGGATCGCAGGCACGGACGATCTCGCCCATTCGGCTTGGTCCGCGGCGTAAAAGGCCGAGCCCAATCCAATGCCCGAGTGATGGTGAGTAAGCGACCGACGTCATATAGCCGTCGTCGTTGGCAGCCGTGGCCGCGGCATCCTTCGCGATAAAGTGGGCGCCCGAGCGAAGACGCTGGCTGCGGTCGACGGGGCGCAAGCCGACCAATGCCGGCCTGTCCGCGTCGAGCAGGCCGGGGCGGCCTCCCAACACGCGACCGATGAAATCCTTCTTTGTCGAGACCATGCCGCCGAGCCCGAGGTCGCGGGGCGTGGTCGTGCCGTTGAGTTCGGGGCCGCTGATATGGCCTTTTTCAATACGCATGACGCCGAGCGCTTCGGTGCCGTAGGCGCAGACGCCAAATTCGCGGCCTGCGTCCATCAAACGGCGGCTCAGCGCGTCGCCAAAGCGGGCCGGAACGCCAATTTCGTAGGCGCGCTCGCCGGAGAACGACAGGCGGAACAGTCGCGCTTTGATGCCGCCGCAGACCGTGATCGCTCCAGCCTGCATATAGGGGAACGCGTCATCCGAGATGTCGAAGGAGGGATCGACGATTTTGCGGAGTAGATCGCGCGAATTCGGCCCGGCGACGGCATACTGCGCCCACTCCTCGGTTGCCGAGATCATTTGCACGTCGAGGTCTGGCCACAGCCACTGATGGCAGAATTCCATATGCTGGAAAACCTTCACCGCGTTGGCCGTTGTCGTTGTGACGAAGTAGTGCTGGTCGCCCAGTCGCGCGACGGTCCCATCGTCCAACAAAATTCCGTCCTCGCGCAGCATACAGCCGTAGCGGGCCTTGCCGACAGCAAGCGTCTTTAGGCCGTTCATATACAGATTTTCGAGGAACTGGCCGGCGCCAGCACCCTGACAATCGATTTTCCCAAGCGTCGAGACATCGCAAATGCCAACTGCGCTGCGCACCGTTTGGACTTCGCGCGTGACGGCCTCAAGCCAATCCTTTTCGCCGCGCTGAGGAAAATAACTCGGCCGCAACCACAAGCCGGTTTCGACGAAGACAGCGCCTTGTTCCTGCGACCACGCATATGATGGCGGCCGCCGCGACGGTTTGAAGTCTTTGCCGCGATGGTGACCAGCCAGCGCGCCAATTGCGACGGGCGTATAGGGCGGGCGCGCGATGGTCATGCCCGTTGCTGGGATCGACCGCCCTGTTAGCTCAGCCATGATCGCTAGCGCGTTCACGTTTGCTGTCTTGCCCTGGTCGGTGGCCATCCCGAGCGTCGTGTAGCGCTTCAGGTGCTCGACGGCCCGGAAGCCCTCGCGTTCGGCAAGCTCGATGTCGCGCGCGGTGACGTCGTTTTGCTGATCGACAAAGGCCTTGCCGCGAGACTCGGCGACGCGCCAGAGCGGGGAGATTGCGTGGCTTTCGTCGATTGCGCTTAGCGCGTTTAGCGCCACCGCCTTGAAGCCAGCTGCAGATGCCGCTGCTGCACCTGCCGCTGCGCCATTGTCGAGCGCCGACTTCAATCCGGGTTTGCCCGCCGCAGCGCCCGCCGTCGAAAGTGAAGGCGGCAGCGTACCGGCAACAAAAGCCGAAAGCTCGTCGTTCCACGACGGCTTGCCGCTGAGGTGCGTCGTCAATTGGATGTTGGGGTTCCAGCCGCCGGAGACCGCGACCAAGTCGCAGAACAGTTTCTGGGTTTCGCCGCCGCCGTTGCGGATCACAACGCCCGACACGTGTTTGCTACCGATGGTATCGGTGACAACACTGCCGGAAAAAAGCGGGGTCTCCGTTGCGCCCGCGATGTCTGTGACAAATGCTGTTGGCACAGGCCTAGAGTCGACAAGTGCCGCGACAGCGACGCCGGCGCGATCAAGGGCAGTCACGGTCGTGGCGCCGTAGTCGTTGTTCGTAAAGACAACGGCCTTCGATCCAGGAGCAACGCCATAGCGATGGATGTACGTGCGTACGGCGCCTGCCAGCATGACGCCCGGTCGATCATTGCCGCCAAACACAATCGGCCGTTCCGTTGCGCCAGCGGCGAGAACGGTTGCTTTGGCGACAATGCGCCAGAGCCGCTGCCGGGGCTTGCCCTGCGGCGCCACAGCGAGGTGATCGCTGACGCGCTCCAGCGCGCCATAGGTGCCGCCGTCGTAGACACCGAACACAGTCGTGCGGGGCATCACCCGCACGTCAGCCATGCGAGAGAGTTCAGTTTCTGCGGCAGCCACCCATTCCGACGCCGGCTTGTTGTCGATCTGCGCCGCATCGCCGATGCAGCGGCCGCCGAGTGCCGCGTTTTCGTCGGCCAGAAAAACGCGCGCGCCTGAGCGTCCTGCCTGCAATGCCGCAGCAAGCCCGGCAGGACCGCCGCCGATGACCAGCACGTCGCAAAAAGCGTTGGACTTTTCGTAACTGTCCGGGTCTTCGTCGCTCGACGCCCGCCCAAGTCCGGCGGCGCGACGGATGATAGGCTCATAGAGCTTCTCCCAGAACGCGGCCGGCCACATGAACGTCTTGTAGTAGAAGCCAGCGGCGAAAACCGGCGCCAGCAGCGAATTGATCGACATGACATCGAAATTCAGTGACGGCCACCGGTTCTGGCTCGTCGCTTCAAGGCCGTCGAACAATTCTGCAACCGTCGCTTTGGTGTTGGCTTCCCGCCTGGCGCCGGTGCGCAGTTCGACAAGCGCGTTCGGTTCTTCCGATCCAGCGCTTAGAAATCCGCGGGGACGGTGATACTTGAACGAGCGGCCGATCAAGCTGACGCCATTGGCGAGCAGCGCTGACGCGAGTGTATCTCCCGGGTGGCCAGTGAACGTCTGTCCGTCGAATCGGAATTGTAATGTGCGGCTTCTGTCGATCAGCCCGCCGGTTGGCAGTCGATTGCTCTGAGGTGCCACTATGTGCGCTCCCCGGCTTCGGATGCGCGCTTCATTGCAACGTCGCGTGCGATCTCGACGGACGAAATGGCGTGGGTCGTCAAGTTGCGCGTCACAACCAGCCAGGCGTGGCAGCCGGCCGCGTGGTACCAGAGCTCGCGGTGTGCGGCCGCTGCATTCGTGCGCTCGAAGGCATAGCTGACAAAGTCCGCCATGGCCGTCGCCGATTGCGGGTCCGGCCGCGTCACGGTCGCGTCGCCGTGGTAGGCGAACTCATCGAGACTGCGTTCGCCGCAATAGGGACAATTGATCCGCACGAAACGATCCTCATTTCAACTGAATGCGCCTAGTGAAGGTTGGGTTGTGGCCCCATGCCCTTCTCATCGATGGCGTGACCGGTTTTGAATCTGTCGAGCCGATAGGCCCCTGCAACGGGGTGCGGCTCGTCGCGGGCGATCAGGTGTGCAAAGCATAGGCCCGATGCCGGCGTGGCTTTGAATCCGCCGTAGCACCATCCGGCATTTAGATAGAGCCCCTCGATAGGTGTCATGTCGATAATGGGGCTCCCGTCCATGGACATATCCATGATGCCGCCCCACTGCCGCAACAGCCGGACGCGGCCGATGCGCGGCATCAGGGCCATGCCGCCTTCGCAGACATCTTCGACGACGGGGAGATTGCCGCGTTGCGCGTAACTGTTGTAGCCGTCCAGATCGCCGCCGAACACCAACCCGCCCTTGTCGGACTGGCTGATGTAAAAGTGACCTGCGCCGAATGTCACGACGCCGTCGATAAACGGCTTCAGGCCTTCGGTGACGAACGCTTGAAGCACGTGGCTTTCGATCGGAAGGCGCAAACCCGCCATTGTCGCAACGCGCGAGGAATTTCCGGCGACCGCCATGCCAATTTTCTTGGCACCTATAAATCCGCGTGAGGTTTCGATGCCCGTGACCTTATTACCGTCGCGCCGGAAGCCGGTGACCTCACAGTTCTGGATGATATCGACGCCGCGCTGATCGGCGGCGCGCGCGTAGCCCCAGGCAACCGCGTCATGACGGACCGTGCCGCCGCGCCGTTGCAGAAGTCCGCCCTGGATAGGAAACCGGGCGTTTGCGAAGTCGAGAAACGGAAGCATTTTGCGGACGGCGTTCTGGTCGAGAAGTTCTGCGTCGATGCCGTGCAGCCGCATAGCGTTGCCGCGCCGGACATAAGCGTCGCGCTGGCCGTCTGAATGATAAAGATTGAGAATGCCGCGCTGGCTCACCATCGCGTTGTAGTTGATGTCTTGCTCGAGACCCTCCCACAGCTTCAGCGCCTGCTCGTAGAACGGGATGTTGCCGGGCAACAGATAGTTTGAACGGATGATCGTTGTGTTGCGGCCGACGTTGCCGCTTCCGATCCAGCCCTTTTCGACAACGGCGATGCGAGCCAAGCCGTAGGTCCTGGCGAGATAGTATGCAGTTGCCAGGCCGTGTCCGCCGCCGCCTATAATGATAATATCGTAGTCGGGCTTAGGTGGGGCATCACGCCATGCCGGGCCCCAGCCGGTGTGGCCGCGCAACGCTTCGCGAAGAACCGAAAAGATCGAATACCTGCCCGCCGGCATCAAAGCGCTCCCGCAACGTTGGATTTACAATACATTAAATGCCGGCCGGTTGTAGTATATATAAGTTCTAGTTATACTTACCCCATGTCCGAGAGATCGCAACACCTGCCGTTCGACCTCAGATCGCTCGAGATTTTTCTAGCCGTCTGCGAAGCCGGTACAATGGCGGCAGCGGCCTCCGCTTTGGACATGACGCAACCTGCCGTGTCCCTTTCCATTGCCGAGATCGAGCGCAAAACCGGCAGCCTGCTCTTCGATCGCCGCGTCCGGCCCTTGGCCTTAACGCTTGCCGGCGGGCTCATGCGGCAACGCGCGAGCGCCTTGCTCGCGGAAGCCCGCCAGATCGGGCCGCTTCTGCGCGAGACCAAGCGTGGCCGCGTTCCCTCGATCCGCGTTGGCGTGGTCGATTCATTGAGCCGGGCGTTGATTTCACCCCTCACCAAGTTCCTGGCTTCCCGTGCCGGTGAGGTGTCGGTATTGTCTGGGCTTACTGCGACCCACGCTGGAGAACTACTGACGCGGCGGCTCGATGTTTTTTTGGGTGTTGACGATCTCGAAGAGTTGCCAGGCCTTGAGCGCTGGGAGCTGATGCGGGAACCCTATGTTCTGCTGCTGCCGCGCCACGCGGGCGCCATTCAGTCGCTATCTGACTTGAAAAAGTTGTCGAAGTCATTGCCCTTGATCCGTTTTAGTGCCCGATCGCAAACCGGGCTCGAAGTTGAACGGCATATTCGGCGTTTGGGCCTCGATATTCCGCGAACTTTCGAATTTGACAGCCCCTACGGCGTTTCGGCGCTCGTTGCTGCTGGCGAAGGGTTCGCGATCACAACTCCGCTGTGCGTTTATGAGGCGCAGGTTTCCAGCAAGCGCATCATCTTGTCTAAACTTCCTGGACCGCAAATCAGCCGCAAGCTGTCAATGGTCGCGCGTCACCGCGAGTTGGGGCAAATTCCACGTGATCTTGCGGAAGTGGCGCGCACGGCGCTGCGGGCGACTGCAATCGATGGTCTAAAGATCGGCTTATAAACCGCGCAATTCACTGTGTTGGCCGCGATGCTTCGCGCGTCCGCCACGCCTCAAAGTTTGAACGCGCAATTCTGTAGGCGTCCGGTATCGACATGGCCCACACGAACAAACCGCCGGCCGAGCGGCCAATGAACGAGTGCTCTGGCGTGGTTGTGTGCCAGCTTAGGATCGCGAGCAGCAGTGAGAAGAATGCAAAGCCAAGACCGCGATAGGGCTGACCAACGATGACGTGTCCGGCGCCCGGCATTAGCACTGCAAGAGCAAGCACGGCATAGGGATTTACGGGTGCGCGCGACTTTACCGAAGTCATGTTCTCGTTGTCTCCGTTGACGCACTGATGGCGCCGTTCAACGCGGCCAGACTGACAAAAAGGCGCGTGAGAGTTTCCGGCGTCACGCGGGCATCGTCAAAAGTGCACTGGCGCAGCAGCAGATGTTCGCCGCGACGGCCCTCGCTGAGCTGCCACACCAGTCTGACGCCTTTGGCGGTCACTGCGATTTCCTTGACACGTTGGTCGCTGAATATGCGGCTGATGGACCTGCTGTGGCGGCTCAGCAGCTTTTGAGCGGCGGAGCCCTTGCCGCGGATCATGATTTCGTCGGGCAAGCCGGCCGGCGGGTCCAATCTATCCTCGAAATCTGGGGTCAGCGCATAAAACTCAGTCCCCGATGGCCGAACCAGCAGGCCTAAGTCCGGCGTGTTTTTATGCGGCTCGACGATCGTGAGTGAAAGCCAAAGCTGCGGCAGGCGCCTGATTGTCATCGAGTCCGGAATGAGTTCGGCCCTGACAACGCGTCCGTCAAACTGTCCGTCGAGCCTTGGAAAGCCGTCGTGACCATGCTGGATCCGTCCGCCATCCAAGAGTGGCCGGCAATCGTCGAGGAGGCATCGCCTGTTCGCACGCTGCGCCGCGCTTTGCCGGAAGCTGAGCAGCGCGACCGTGGCGATACCAGCAAATGCGATCAGAATCGGAAACGAGATCGTCACGGATGTTCTGCTGCGAATTGGGAGCCGGCCGAGCGCTCGCATTGAAAATAATTCCCCCACGGGGGGCAGTGTGCGGCGGAAGGCGGATGTCCGCCGCATGCTCCTGTACGGCGTTAGTAACCCTTGGGACGGGGCCATTGCATCGTGAATTGATCACCACGCCGGACGTAACGGTAACGATGGAAGTGGAACCACAGCGATGCCACGGCGAAGAAGACCATCATCGCGATAAGCTGTGTTCCGTAACCGAGGAAAACAGCGAAATATGTCACTGCGCACAGGATGAGCAGTACAATTGCGGGCAGGGGATGAAGCGGATGGACATAGCCGCGCTTGATCGTGTCGAGCGGCCATTTGTTCCGGAACATGATCATGTTGAAGGCCATGAACGTGTAACCAAGCAGTCCTGACAAAATCGAGAACGTGATGACTTGATCGAGCGGCGCGAAGTACGCGAAGACGAGCGCCACAGGAACCAGAAACACGATCGCTCGGTAGGGTGTACGGTTTCGCGGATGTACCGCACCGAACCAAGTTGGAAGATACCGGTCGCGGCCCATCGAAAACCAAGCGCGCGAAGCGTCGTTAATACAGCCATTGGCCGACGCAAGTGTCGAAAACACTGTGCCGACGAACAGAAGCACCATCAACGGCGCCGACTCCGTTAGCCGTGCCGCATCAAACAGAGGAGTTACAGCTTGGCCGAGGTATTCCCACGGCATCAATCCGGCGCAGATGTACCACGTCATCGTCGCGGCCAGCAGCAGCGTGATCATGCCCGTCATTGTGCCGAGCGGGAGAGATCGCGCTGGAGAACGCACCTCTTCGGCGGCCTGGCAGGTTCCTTCGATGCCTAAATAGTACCAGAGGCCGAAATGAAGCGACGCCACGACGCCAAGCAAGCCATAGGGCAGGCCGTTCAGGTAATCGCTGTGACGCAGGACCTCGTCCGACCATGGCCGCATCGCTGCAAAGAGTACGACGATCGCCATGAACGCAATGGCGGTCAGCACTAGATTGAATGTTAGTGACGCGTAGACGCCCCGGTAATTGAGCCAAGCCAAGAACACGATTGTTAAAACGATGAATGGCTTGTCGTGTATGCCTTCGAACCCAGCCATGCCACCCACAGTTTGTATGAGATAGCCGAGCGTGATGGCGTTCGCGGCCTCGAGCATCGTGTAGGCAAAGACGAGGTACAGTCCAACGTTGAATGCCATGAGTGGCCCAACGATGTGTTTAGCCTGGGCATACTGGCCGCCCGCAGCCGCAACCGTCGATGTCACCTCCGAGTCGATCATCGCGACGCAGGTGTAAAGCAGGCCCGCGAACCAGCATGCGATGAGTGCTGCTATGGCGCCGCCCTTGCCGACCGCGAAGTTCCAGCCCATGAACTCGCCTACAAGAACGATGCCGACGCCGAGGGCCCAAACGTGACCAGGGCCCAGCACGCGCAGGAGCGAGATCTTTTCGCCATGAATTGCTGTTGTTTGACTCATTGACGGCCCCCTTGATGCGTCGGGGCGATGACGAATGCATCTTCGATCTCGCCTTCCTTCGAGGAGGTCAGAAGTTCTTCAGAATACGCTCGATCGGTCATGATGAGGTCAAAGAGCATCCAGAGGCCCAGGACCGCCGAAATGCCCCAAGCCGCATATTCGAGCATTTGAAAGGTGTTCATTGCTGCTCTCCTACTTGTCGCCGAAGCGTTCGGAAATGACTTCACGGTACTCAGCTTCGGAAAAGCGGAATAGCAGCAGGAAATAACCGATCACCACCGCCGCCGTGATCGCAAGTGAGACCGGATCGAAAGCGTAGTCGAAACGCGATGTAATCATGCCTGCAGCCGTTTCAGGCGTGTGACCTAGTTTTTCCCAGGTCGCCTGTTGAGCTGCTGATTGTCCAAGACCCGCCCAGGTGGTTTTGTCGGCGACAGCGAGTTCCGTCTTACCGCCGCCGGCCAGACCCAGATAGAGGGGCGCAAACAACGCAGCGAATACGAGGGCGAGCAGAAAAAGACTGTCGAAGAACTGGCCAAATGCCGACTGCTTGGGCGGCTGATAAGGTGCTTCTGCCATCGTGTGCTCCGATCAAGAGTTTCGGTTCTTCTCAGCAGCGTCGAGGTAGCGCAAATCAAGGCCGTAGACCTCTTCGCGCACATCGCTCAGATGTGAAATCATGGCGATAATAGCCGCAGTATTGAACAGAAGGACCATCGCACCGCCTACCACGAGCAACCATAACACTTCAGGCGCATCGGCAAACGGCAGCATTTTCAGAAATACAAATGCATACAGGATCCAGAGCAGAATGAGGGACGCGAGCGACCAGAAACGATCGCCGGCGAACAAGCTCGCGATGCGCGGATCGATTTCCCGTGGTTGCATTTCGAATTCTCCCTTCCCGAGTTTTGGCTAGTTCAAGCTTGATCAGCTAGCGGGCATTTGCCGCCTTCGAGCGACATCAGGTTAAGAGCAGATGCGCGCGGATGTTATCCGGTGCGTCGTTCGATTGGCCAATGGACAGGCTGTGCGTTGGCTACAAAGGAGGCACGGCTAGACATGGAAGTCAATAATGTTTCGTCGCAAGAAAAAAAGTCTCAGCGTGATTTTGACGATTGGCCGGCACCATTCTGAGCAGTTGCAAAATTGCGCGCGCTACGGGCGCAGTTAACAGCCGGCTCCATGCCAAGTTGGAATCTCGTATCGAATACTTGCACTTGGCGCCGAGAATTTGGTGACCATCGCAGCCTTTTCTGGCCGCGAGTGGTAAGCGGTTTCGCTGCGCTGCGGGAGATTGCAGTGCATCATGTAACGGCGCAAGCACGGGCTGAGCGAACGAGCGCTCATTTGTGATCCCGATATGCATGGAACATATCACCTCAAGTGACGCTTGATTTGAAGCGGGAGCCGGCGCAGCAAGTATGTTTGCAATACCCTTGAACGTCCGTATACGTGTGACGAGCCGCATCGTTTAGGCCGGTGCTTCGTTTGCTGGTTGGGTATCGAAGACTGTACGAGCAATTAGGGAGCCCAAGGTGGCGAAAAAAGAGAAAACTCGCCAGCCTCGTAAAGCGGGTTCGAGCGCAACTCTATCAACAGGTTCGGGTGCCCCGGACGTACGTGCGCGCACGCTTGAGGATGCCATTGGCGCCCAGGTCCATGACTTTCGCAAAGCCGCCGGCTTAACAGTTTCGGAACTTGCGGCTGCAGCCGGCGTATCGACGGCGATGATATCGAAGATTGAAAATGGCCAGATTTCAGCGTCACTTTCGACTCTGAATCAACTCGCGACGGCGCTAAATCTTCCGTTGACGATGTTGCTCGCGTCATACGAGGGGCGACGGGGGTGTTCGTACGTCAAGAAGGGGCAAGGCCTCGATATCCAACGCCGGGGCACGAAAGTCGGGCACCAATATCAGCAGCTTGGGCAATCGTTCGGCGGAGACATCGCGTTTGAGCCGTACTTGATCACGTTGAGCAAGGGTGCCGAGCCGTACACGCAATTTCGCCACGAGGGTTTGGAGTTGATCTACATGCTAAGTGGTGAAGTAACGTACTTGCATGGCGATCGCAGCTATCACCTTGAACCTGGCGACTGCATTCTATTCGACTCCGCCGAGTTTCATGGCCCTGAATCCCTAATCAAGCTGCCGATGACATATCTTTCGATCATCGTGTACCAGCGGAAATAGAGTTCAGGTCGCGGCCGCAATGCATGCCCACACGATCCACAGTATTGCCATGCAACGTATGGCGAACTATGGCCGGCCAGTGCGGTGGCAGCGCACGCCAATCAGATTGCGCTGCGCTTGTCGCTCGGCATCTGGCAACGAACACCCAACGACGTCGATCCCCGGCTTGTGCAGGCAGAGATGCCGCCTGGCGGCGTTGGTTGAGATCGTATTGCTGACTGGCCGGTTGCCGGCATTGCGCGTATTGATAAGAAAAAAAGTTTCGCTGCAGTTGACGGGGCGGCGGAGCTTCGGTATTGTCCGCTTGGCCCAAGCTTCGGGACGGATCCCAAACAATGTGCGGAATTGTCGGCTTATTCTTGAAAGACAAGGCTCTTGGGCCGCGGCTCGGACAACTGACAAACCAAATGCTAGTGACGATGTGCGATCGCGGGCCGGACTCGGCTGGCTTCGCCGTTTACGGAACGGCCGGTAGCGGTATCGCAAAGATCACGGTGCAGTCTCAGAATCCTAAAGTCGATTTCGATGGTCTTGAAGCAACCGTCACCAAGTTGATCGGTAGTCATGTCACACTGCGCGTCAAATCAAACCATGCAGTACTGTCCGTTCCCGAACACACAGTCGATAAAGTTCGCGCTGCAATCCGGGCATCGCATCCAGGCGTCCGCATTATGTCGACGGGATCGACGATCGAAATTTACAAAGATGTCGGCTATCCGACTGACGTTTCCGAACGTTTCGAACTCGCGGGAATGGCCGGTACGCACGCCATCGGACATACGCGAATGGCAACCGAGTCTGCTGTCACGACGCTCGGCTCGCATCCGTTTTCGACTGGGCCGGATCAGTGCCTAGTTCACAATGGCTCGCTGTCGAACCATAACAACTTGCGCCGCAGCCTTCGTCACGACGGTATGACGTTCGAGACCGAAAACGACAGCGAAGTGGCTGCCGCCTATCTTTCCTGGCGTATCAAGCAGGGCATGAATCTTGGCGAAGCGTTGACCAAAAGCCTCGACGATCTCGATGGTTTTTTTACCTTTGTCGTCGGAACAAAAGATGGTTTTGGCGTATTGCGCGATCCCATCGCCTGCAAGCCCGCCGTTATGGCGGAAACCGATCAGTATGTCGCCTTTGGCTCTGAATACCGCGCGCTCGTCAATCTCCCGGGAATCGAAAAGGCGCGCGTGTGGGAGCCGGAACCGGCAACAGTCTACTTCTGGGAACGGTAGACGCACTTCGGGAATTGCTTGCAATGCGCACCATCGACCTAGCTAAGACCTCGCTTCGCGATCTCAATCAAGACCTGCACCGGCAGACTGCTGGCGCCAATGAAGCGGCATGGGAAATCATCAATCCCATGGGTTTTCATGCCGTTGCCGTTGGCGTTGATGCGCCGATCGCGATCGATATCCGGGGAAGCGTCGGCTACTACTGCGCAGGCATGAACAAGCATGCCTCGATCACCGTGCATGGATCGGCGGGTCCGGGTGTGGCGGAAAACATGATGTCGGGCGAGGTCCGCATAACGGGCGACGCGAGCCAATACGCTGGCGCCACTGGGCGCGGCGGGCTGCTGATTATCGAAGGCAATGCCGCGTCGCGCTGTGGTGTCTCGATGAAAGGCATCGACATCGTTGTCAAAGGCAATATCGGCCACATGTCGGCATTCATGGCGCAGAGCGGGCATCTCGTCGTGCTTGGCGACGCTGGCGACGCGCTTGGCGATTCCATTTACGAGGCGAAATTGTACGTCCGCGGAAGCGTCAAGAGTCTTGGTGCCGACTGCATCGAAAAGGACATGCGGGCAGAGCACCACGACGAACTCGCAGTCCTTCTCAAAAAAGCCGGCATCACCGGCGTCAAGACCAGCGCGTTCAAACGCTACGGCTCTGCCCGCAAGCTTTACTCATTCAACATCGACAATGCGGATGCCTATTGATGACCTATAAGAACCCGCCGACGACGCCCCGGAAATCATCGACATTTGATGATTACACGTTGTCGGAAATTCGCCGTGCCGCGCAGACCGGGATCTATGATATCCGCGGCGGCGGCGCCAAGCGTCGCGTACCGCATTTCGACGATCTGCTGTTTCTTGGCGCATCGATCTCGCGCTATCCGCTTGAAGGGTATCGTGAGAAATGTTCAACCGCCGTGACGCTCGGCACGCGGTTTGCGAAAAAGCCGATTGAGTTGAAAATTCCGATTACGATTGCGGGCATGAGTTTCGGCGCTCTCTCCGCAAATGCGAAAGAGGCGCTGGGCCGGGGCGCAACGATCGCTGGAACCTCGACAACGACCGGCGACGGCGGCATGACTCCCGAAGAGCGGGGGCAGTCTAAGACACTTGTCTATCAGTATCTGCCATCCCGCTACGGCATGAACCCCGACGACTTGCGAAAAGCCGATGCGATCGAAGTCGTCGTCGGACAAGGGGCGAAGCCAGGCGGCGGCGGCATGTTGTTGGGGCAGAAAATCTCCGACCGCGTTGCCGAGATGCGCAATCTGCCGAAGGGTATCGATCAGCGCTCGGCCTGTCGCCACCCGGATTGGACGGGGCCTGATGACCTTGAAATCAAAATCCAGGAACTTCGCGAAATTACGGATTGGGAAAAGCCCATCTACATCAAAATCGGCGGTACGCGGCCATACTATGACGTGGCGCTCGCCGTGAAGGCGGGCGCCGACGTCGTGGTGCTCGATGGCATGCAAGGCGGAACGGCGGCGACGCAGGAAGTTTTCATCGAGAACGTCGGCTTGCCGACGCTCGCATGCATCCGGCCCGCCGTTCAGGCGCTTCAGGATCTCAACATGCACCGCAAGGTACAGCTGATCGTGTCGGGCGGCATTCGCAATGGAGCGGATGTTGCAAAGGCGCTCGCACTCGGCGCCGATGCAGTTGCCATCGGTATCGCAGCGCTCGCAGCGCTCGGCGACAACGATCCTGGCTATGAAGCCGAGTACCAAGCCCTCGGCACGACAGCAGGCGCCTATGACGACTGGCATGAAGGCAAAGATCCGGCCGGCATTACAACCCAGGATCCCGAACTTATGGCGCGCTTCGATCCCATCAAGGGCGGCCGCCGTCTTGCCAACTATCTCAAGGTTATGACGCTTGAAGTTCAGACGGTCGCCCGGGCCTGCGGACACAACCACATCCATAACCTTGAACCGGAAGATCTTGTGGCACTGACCGTCGAGGCGGCGGCCATGGCGCGGGTGCCGCTCGCTGGTACGACGTGGATTCCCGGACACGGACAGGGTGGACTTTAGGCGCTCATTCTTTTGCAACCGGAAACAAGAAACTTAGGGGAACGCTCATGTCTCAGGATCTTGCGACCTACGCCAAGGACCGCGGCGTCAAGTATTTTCTGATTTCATACACCGACCTGTTTGGCAGCCAGCGCGCCAAACTCGTGCCCGCCGCCGCAATTGCCGGCATGCAGAAGGATGGCGCTGGTTTTGCCGGTTTCGCAACATGGCTCGATCTGACGCCGGCGCATCCGGATCTGTTTGCGATGCCCGATTCATCGGCCGTCTTCCAATTGCCTTGGAAAAAAGATGTCGCTTGGGTCGCGGCAGATTGCATGATGGACGACAAGCCTGTGTCGCAAGCACCGCGCGTCGTGCTGAAAAATATCATTGCGGAGGCAGCATCGGAAGGCCTCCAAGTCAAGACCGGCGTAGAATGCGAATTTTTCCTGACGACGCCGTGCGGATCGAAGATCTCAGACGGCGCCGATACGGCGACAAAGTCCTGCTACGACCAGCAGGCCCTGATGCGCCGCTACGACGTGATCTCGGAAATTTGCGATCACATGCTGGAACTGGGCTGGGGCCCGTACCAGAACGACCATGAAGACGCCAACGGCCAGTGGGAGATGAACTGGAATTTCGACGACAGTCTCGTCACGGCCGATCGTCACGCATTTTTCAAGTTCATGACCAAAGCAATCGCCGAAAAGCATGGCTATCGCGCCACCTTCATGCCCAAACCGTTTCTTGGCCTGACAGGCACCGGCTGCCACGCCCACATTTCCGTGTGGGACAAGACTGGCAAGACCAACATGTTCTACGACGCGACGGACGAGATGGGGCTGTCACAGCAGGGATACAACTTCCTCGGTGGCATCATGCGGCACGCCGAATCTCTGTCAGCGATCACCAATCCGACCGTGAACTCCTACAAGCGCATCAACGCGCCGCGCACCGTATCCGGCGCGACGTGGGCGCCAAATACCGTCACCTGGACCGGCAACAACCGCACGCATATGGTGCGCGTGCCGGGCAAAGGCCGGTTTGAGCTGCGCTTGCCGGATGGCGCTGCAAACCCCTATTTGCTGCAGGCCGTTATTATTGCGGCCGGTCTTAATGGCGTGCGCAAAAAAGCCCAGCCCGGCAAGCGTCTCGACATCGATATGTATCAGTACGGCCATACGGTGACCGACGCGCCGAGGCTGCCGCTCAATCTGCTCGATGCGCTGAGGAACTTCGACAAAGATACCGAACTCAAGCAAATGCTCGGCAACGATTTCGCCGCAGCTTACATCAAGCTCAAGACGACAGAGTGGAATTCATACTCGTCGCATCTGACGCAATGGGAGCGTGACAACACGCTCGATATCTAGCCTCAGACTGCCGTGAAGCAATTATCGACGAACAGGTGCGCGCCGTTGATGAAGCTCGCTTCGTCGCTGGCAAGAAAGAGAGCGGCGCGCGCAACCTCTTCAGGTTCGCAAAGGCGCCCCTGCTGGATTGCGATGGCGGCATCCGACATATCGACGCCGAGCGCTAAGAGCTCTTTGACTTCGCGTATGCCGTGCGGGGTTTTAACAAAACCTGGGCATACGGTGTTGCAGCGGATCTTCTGGTCCCGGAATTCAACGGCAATCGATTGCGCGAACATGTGGCACGCGGCCTTGCTAACATTGTAGACGACTTCGCGCGGCGTCGCGGCGACAGCCGAAATGGACGAGGTGCACACAATCGCGCCGCCGCCGCCTTTCAGCATGCCCGGCAGGACCGCCTTCGTCATCAAGAACATGCTTGTGACGTTGACTGCCATCAGCCAGTCCCACTCTTTGAGCGTCGTCTCGAGAAACGGTTTGATGATGATAGTACCGGCGTGATTGAAAAGTACGTTTGGTGCGCCGATCCCGGCCGTCACGCTAGCAACTGCTGCGTTGACCTGCGCTTCATTCGAAACGTCGGCTGAGGCAAAGACCGCCGTGCCTCCCGCCGACCGGATATCTGCTACGGCTGCCAAGCCGGCCGCTTCGTTGCGGTCGATAATGCCGACCTTGGCGCCTTCGGCCGCAAAGAGACGCGAGGCGGCTCCGCCGATTCCCGTTGCACCGCCGGAAATCAATGCAATCTTGCCCTTAAGCCTGCCGGTCATCGTGCTCACTTCCTTCTGGCTTCAGAATTGATGCGGTGTGCCGCTGAGGCGCCACTGCAAACGCCTAGTGATTGAGAACGTGTTCGACCGCCTCGGCGAATATGTCGGCATGGTCACGTTTGAAGCACAGAGGCGGGCGGATTTTCCAGATATTCCCGTGCTGACCTGCAGTGCCGATTAGCACATTTCGTTCGCGAAGCGCGTTGACGCCAGCGACGGCCGCCGCTTGATCGGGCGCGCGAGATACCGGATCGCGGACAAACTCGACGGCCAGATACATTCCAGCGCCGCGAACGTCGCCGACGGCTGGATGCCGGGCACACACGGTTCTGAGCCGTTCGAGCAGGTATTTGCCCGTTGCAAGTGCGTTGTGCTGCAGGCCCTCAGATTTCAGAACGTCAAGAACCGCAAGACCTGCAGCCGCTGCAACGGGGCTGCCGCCGAAGGTATTAAAGTACCCGGCCTTGGCGCCGAAGGCTTCGAGCAAAGCCGGCTTCACCGCGACGGCCCCGATTGGATAGCCATTGCCCATCGGCTTCCCCATGACGACCATATCCGGCACAACGGTGTGGCGCTGGAAACCCCACATCGCCTCACCCGTGCGGCCAAACCCGGGCTGAACTTCGTCAGCTATGAAAAGGCCACCGGCGTCCTGCACTGTCTGAGCTGCCTTTGCGAGAAAGCCGGGTACGCCGGGAAAGACGCCATCGCTTGAAAAAATACTGTCGGCGATCAAACCGGCAAAGCGAATGCCTTTCGCCTGCATGTCAGCGATCGCCGCGCGAACGCTTGCATCGAATTGGGCCGCAACCGATCCCGCACCGGCTCGGTATGTATCGGGCGCCGGAACAAAATAGATGTTTGAATTAAAGGGTTCGGCGTTGGCCGACGAGGGTGAAATCTCTGTGACCGTCGTGGTGTTGCCGTGATAGGCATTCGCGGTGGCGATGAAGCCCGTGCCGCCCGTCACGTTTCGCGCGATCCGCAGCGCTAGATCAACGCTCTCGCTGCCCGTGCAGGTAAAGACAATATTCGAGATTTCGCGCGGGATGGTCGACAGAAGCCGCTCGGCATACGTATAGACGTTGTCGTAGAGATAACGGGTGTGTGTGTTCAGCGTCGCCATTTGGCGGGCGACAGCCTCGACGATGCGGGGATGGCAATGACCGACGGAAGCAACATTGTTGTAGGCATCAAGGTATCGCGTGCCGTCGGCATCGTACAGCCACACACCCTCGCCGCGCACCAGATTGAGTGGGCGTTTGTAAAACAGCATCGAGGTCGGACCAAAGGTGCTCTGCCGCCGCGCCACGAGCTCTGCTGTCGCCGGAGAAAGCGTCTCCCCGTTGCCGGCGTTGAAAGCGTTCAACTCGAGAATCTTCTGCGGTGTTGACATAAGGCCTCTCCGCGATCGATCGCTTTGCCGGTCGATGCCCCTTGAATACTATCCAAGCAGCTGGCGATCGTCTTGACTGTAGCGCGGTGCCGCAGTTCAGCACCGCAAATCCCGACTGAATGGGCTAAATTGCAAACTTCGCAAGCATCGCTGTCAAGCCCGGCATGCCTCAGCTAAGTTAATAACGCAGCCGCAAGTTCCGCCGCTCCCAGAGTCAAGCGCGATGTCAGGTCACGAGCACGGGCAGCCCAATCGCTGGAAACGCTTCTCCGAATGGGACGAGCGGCCACTGCGGCTTGATAAGTTTGCGATAGAGGACGCCGACAGCGGTTTCGCCGCTTTCAAGAGCCCTCACGATCCCTTACCCGGTCTTGTGTGCGGAAAAGATGGCGTGGCGTCGATGGACGGTGTTGCAGCTCGCGACTTCGACATGATCGACTGGTTCATCGCCCGGTACCATATCGATTTTACGGTGGCAGACGAAGCCATGGCACTGCTGCCGGTCGATGTCGCGCGCATGCTCGTCGATATGAATGTTCCCCGGCAGGAGCTGGTACGTCTTGCGCGCGGCATGACGCCGGCGCGCTTGGCCGAAGTCGTGGCGCAGTTATCGTCGCTCGAGATTGCATTTGCTTACAGCAAGATGCGCGCGCGCAAGACGCCCGGAAACCAGGCCCATGTGACCAATGCCAAGGATGATCCCCTGCAAATGGCGGCAGACGCCGCGACCGCCGTTGCGTTCGGATTCGACGAAATCGAGACAACCATGCGTGTGGCGCGCAATGCCTGGTCGAATGCCGTCGCGTGCGCCGTTGGTGCCGCAGTCGGGCGCTGGGGAACGCTCTTCCAATGCTCGAGCGAAGAAGCCGAAGAACTGAAAATCGGCATGGCGGGGTTCACATCTTACGCCGAAACGGTGTCAGTCTACGGCACCGAGAAAAGCTTTATCGATGGCGATGATACCCCCTGGTCAAAGGCCTTTCTTGCCGCCGCCTATGCGTCGCGCGGGATTAAGATGCGTTGCACCTCGGGCGCTGGATCCGAGCTGCTCATGGGTCACCATGAGAGAAAGTCGCTTCTGTATCTCGAAGCACGCTGTTTATGCCTGCAGCGGGCCATGGGCGTTCAAGGTACGCAAAACGGCGGTATCGATGGCGCACCCGTCACGTGTTCCGTCCCCGGCGGCATGCGCGAACTGATGGCGGAGAACCTCATTGCCGTTTGGCTCGATCTTGAATGTGCGTCCGGCAATGACGCACGACCGACGGAGTCTGAAATCCGTGTCGGCGCCAAAATCATGCCGTACCTTGTGGCTGGCTCAGACCTCATCTGCTCGGGTTTCGGGTCCATCCTGAAGTACGACAATTCGTTCAATGCCTCGCTTCTGAACGGCGAGGAACTTGAAGACTATTTGGTATTGCAACGCGACTTTGAGGCTGACGGCGGGCTGACACCCGTTGCCGAAACGCGAATTCTGGATTTGAGAACGCGCGCGATCGACGCGCTGAGCGCCGTGTTCGAGGAACTTGAACTGGCGCAGCCGACGCAAGACATGAAACAAAGCGTCGTTACGGCGTCGGGGTCGGATGATACCAGGAGTTACAGCCCGCGTGACGTCGCGATTATCAGCGACGCCATCAAAGACCGTGGCATTACTGTTGTCGATGTCATCAAGGCGCTCGATGCGCGCGGGTTCGGGACGGAAGCCCAAAACCTGCTCAATATCGTCCGTTTGCGAGTCTCTGGCGACTATTTGCAGACATCGGCTGTCATACGAAATGGCCGCGTTCTCTCGGCAATCAATGATCCCAATGATTATCTTGGGCCCGGAACGGGTTACCGGCTTACAGACGCACGCCGCGACGAGATTGTTGCAATACGCGACTGCCTGACGCGCGATGACGTTTTGAAGTCGGAGGCTATTCACAAAGCTGGTGAGGCGCTGCGGATTAGGTATCGCAGTTCAGGTCCAGCGAAGTCGGGTCAGATGCCGCATGAGGTTGTTATAGGGATCAGTCCAGCGTTTGGGATTGCGCTCTTTCGCACGGTCGGGGGACATCCGCTGTCTGCCGTGTTGCGCGAACTTGTGGCGGGGCTTGAAGCGGGAGGTTCCGTTGCGCGTTTTGTGCGCATGACGCACACCGCCGATACATCCTTTCTCGGGCTGGGCGCGGCGCGGCTTGCCGGTTCGGGCATCGGGATCGGCATTCAGGCCAAGGGGACGGCTGTCATTCATCAGCGTGATCGGTTGCCGCACAATAATCTTGAGCTGTTCTCGAATTCCCCGATCACAAAACTCGAACACTATTCTCTAATGGGGCGCAACGCTGCCGCCTATGCGCGGGGCGAGCTGCCGGACCCCGTCATCGTACCGACGCGCGGCGAAGCCCTGGGCTCACGGTATCACGCGCGCGTATCGATGATCTATGCCATCGAAACGGGACTGATCATCGACGACAGCGCGCCGCATGATATCGAAATCGATTTCCTGGAGCCGGGCCGATGACCGCATCGAAGCTCACGTGTGCCGACTACCCGCTTGCCGAAATGCGGCCTGAGATCGTCAAGGGAGCGCGCGGCAAAAGCCTTGACGACATCACACTGGAAGCGGTTGCCGCCGGCCAGGTTGAACTTCGCGATCTGAGCATCACAACGGCGGCGCTCCACCAGCAAGCTGAAATTGCGCGAGATGCAGGCCGCGCGACACTCGCTCAAAATTTTGAACGTGCCGGCGATCTCGTGGACGTGCCGCAGGAAACCATTATGCGAATTTACGAGTTGCTGCGCCCAGGCCGTGCCCAGTCGAAGAAAGAGTTGCTCCTTGCGGCGCAGGACCTCAAAGAAAACTATGGGGCAGCTACTATGGCGGAGTTCATCGCAGAGGCCGCCGAAGTTTATGAAGTGCGTGGACTTTTCCGGCGGCGATATTGAGGGATGGCATGAGCTGGAAGGCAGCCTATAGATCGATCTACTATGATGGCGCGCCAGAGCCCGTTGATCCAGTCCTTGACCGCAATAGCACGGCGTTACTCATCATTGATGTCCAGAACACGTATCTAGCGCGACCAGATAGAGCAGGTCTGCCGGCTGACGAGCAACGGCGTTATGATGCCTGGACGCCATTCCATGACCGAATGACCAGCAGCGTCATTCCGCGCACAGCTGAGCTTTTGCAATTGTTCCGCAAAAACGGAATTGAATGCCTATTCGCGCGGATTGCATGTCATACGAAGGACGGCCGCGACCGTTCACTGTCGCAGAAAATGCCCGGCTGGAACAATTTACTGCTGCCGAAGGGCGATCATCCCGGTCAAATCATTGCAGAATTGAAACCCGAGGGCGACGAGATTGAAGTTACGAAGACGACCGACAGTGCGCTAACCGGAACCAACCTCCGGTTGATACTCACGAATCTCGGCATCAAGACTGTGGTCTGCTGTGGTATCTTTACCGACCAGTGTGTTTCATCGACGGTTCGGAGCCTAGCAGACGAGAGCTTCAGCGTTGTTGTCGTCGAGGACTGTTGCGCTGCGGGCTCGGATGAACTTCACCACAAAGAGCTTGAGATCATCAACATGATTTACTGTCATGTTGTTTCGAGCGCCGAATTGAAGGCGATGATGGGTCTGAGGTAATCTGCGGAAGTCAAGACTTGCCGCCCGCCAGTCAAGTTCAGCGGTCAGACCTTATCCTATCTTATGAAAGGGTTGCTTGCGTTTGGCGGCTTGCGCGCTGGGCAGAGTGCGATCATCATGCGAGAAAGTCCTGCCCTGGCTGAATCGGCGCTGGAGGTTTGGCATCACGGCGTACGGTTCGACCAAGTGAACTGAGAAACCCGAGGGGAGATTTACGGTGGCTGACAATACGGTAGGCGCCGATGCGGTGCCCGAGAATTACGATGTCAACCGGGAAAAGGGCGTCGACCGGCTGCATTCCGGTGCGGTCGGATTGATGGGCGTCTTATTCTTGACGGTCACTGGTGCCGCGCCAATGTCGGCCATGCTTGGCAACGTTCCTTTCGCGGCAGGCTTCGGCAACGGTATCTATGTTCCAGCCGCATTCATTCTAGCGACAATCGTATTGACGATTTTCTCCGTCGGCTACGCGGCGATGGCGTCCAAGGTTTCGAGTGTTGGCGGGTTCTATTCGTTCATCAGCCAGGGCCTGGGCCGCGAAATAGGCATGTCCGCAGGTCTGGCATCGTTGGCGTCATACAGCGTGTTCGAAGCCTCTCTCTACGGCCTGTTCGCGTTTTTCGGCAACGCTTGGATATCGTCGCATTTCGGCATCAACATTCCGTGGATCTGGCTGGCCCTGTTCGCCGTCGTTCTCGCCTGCATTCTCAGCTATCAAGACGTAAAGCTTTCGGCTGCGGTACTCGGCGTGGCCCTCATTCTCGAAGTGCTCATCCTCGCAATCTTTAATTTTGGCGTGCTAACCGCCACGAGCGGCACAAGCTTTAACCTAGAGGCATTGAACGTCTTCAATGTCATGACAGCCGTCGCCGAGAGAAAAATTGGGGAAGCCGAGATTGCTGCAGGTGCGGCCGCCGTCGGGATCTTTATGGCCTTCTGGTCATGGGTCGGCTTCGAGATGGCACCGAATTATGCCGAGGAATCGAAAGATCCAAAACATATCATTCCGAGGTCGCTTTACATCTCGGTGATTGGTCTTGGCTTGTTTTACATTCTGACCAGCTGGTGTGCCGTGTCAGCGTACCCGACGGAAGACGAAATGGTCGTCAAAGCCGTGAAGGACTCCGGCAACTTCTTCCTCAGCCCGATTTCGCAGTTTGTTGGGCCATGGGCGTCCGAGCTCATGAGCGTGCTGATCCTGACAAGCTCGTTTGCATGTGGCATGGCCTTCCACAACACCGCTGCCCGTTACATGTACTCGCTAGGCCGTGAGGGCGTTCTCCCATCTGCGCTCGGTCAGACACACGATCGCTATAAGAGCCCGCACATCGCTTCGTCTGCACAGTCAGTACTGGCTGCATTGTGGCTCGGCTTGTTCGCGTTCTTCCTGGGAACCGACGATCCCAATGCACAGGCTTATGTTGCGGTTTACACGATGCTGGCAATTCTCGGTACGATGCTGCTCTTGATCCTGCAGGCTGTCGTCTCGCTGGCGATTATTGCCTACTTCCGCAAACACCACTCTGAGGAATCCGGCACGTTCGCAACACTGATCGCGCCGCTCATCGCCTTCGTTGCACAAATGTATTTAGTCTACCTTCTCGTCAACAATCTCTCGACGTTCGGCGGCAGCGGCAGTTTCGGCAGCAACATCCCTTGGATTGCCCTTTCAATTATCATCCTCGGGTTGATTTGGGGGCTGGCGTTGAGGGTTATGTCTCCTGAAACGCATGCTCGCATCGGCCGCCTCGTCTACAACGGCTAAGGAGCTGCGGTTGAATTTCGATACAGCAGACGGGCGCTGACCATCGGGCGCCCGTTTTCTGTTCGATACGGCTTTCTTGAGTGCTTAGCTGTAGTCACTTTATCCGGGGAACCGACATGCTGACCTCGATTGCCGGACGCTCCGTCATTGTGACTGGAGGCAGCAAAGGCATCGGCAAGGGCATCGCCCGCGTCTTCGCGCGAAACGGCGCCAAGGTTACGGTCGTCTCGCGCCACATCGGAGAAGCTGAAGCCTGTGCCGAGCAGTTGAGACGCGAGGGCGGGACGGCGATAGGCCATGCTGCCGATGTGACGCAGCCAGGTGATATGCAAGTCTTGGCGGATGCTGCATCGGCTGCTCACGGCGGCATTGATGTGCTTTGCGCCAATGCCGGAATATTTCCGCAAGCGAAGATCGAAGACCTGACGGCTGAAGACTGGGACCACGTGATGGCGACGAACCTCAAGGGTACGTTTCTAGCCATCAAATCCTGTCTGCCCCACCTGAAGAGATCCAACCAGGGACGGATCGTCATCACGTCGTCGATTACAGGGCCAGTGACGGGTTTTCCCGGCTGGACACATTATGCCGCCAGCAAAGCAGGTCAGCTCGGGTTCATGCGCACGGCTTGCATCGAACTTGCCAAGTATGGAATTACGGTCAACGCGGTGCTCCCAGGCAATATTCTAACGGAAGGGCTGATTGAACTTGGCGAAGCTTATCAGAATTCGATGGCCGCGGCAGTGCCGTTAAAGAAGCTCGGGACAGTTGAAGATATTGGCTACGCCGCACTCTTCCTCGCGTCGAAAGAAGCGGCATACATCACGGGGCAGACGATCATCGTCGATGGCGGACAAACCCTACCTGAAAGTCTCGACGCACTGACTTAGGCTTGAGGCTCAAGCAGTGATAGGCGCATGCTTCGTGGTGAATGACCGGTCCAGCGCCGGACTGCCCGGCTAAATGCTGAAAGCTCTGAATAGCCGAGAAGAAATGCAATCTCGGACATCGGCAATTGGCGCTGGCGAAGGTAGCTGAGCGCCAGATCGCGGCGTGTTGCCTCGACAAGCTCCTTGTAGCTTACACCTTCGCGGTTGAGTTCTTTGACGATTACAGCGCTCGCCAGCCGCAATTCCTTTGATACGTCATGCAAAAAGGGAACGCCGTCCGGAAGATTTGCGCGGACAACGGCCCGCACGCGATCCGCAACGCTGGCTCGTAAGTCGGTACGATCAGCCAATCGTTCCAGACATTGCCGCATGGTTGTAAGAAGCCTGACATCGCTTGCCGGCATTGGCCGGGATAAGATGTCTGGTTTGAATAATATGGCGTTGGTCGGCTGAGAGAAAAACACAGGCGATGAAAAGGCCTTCTCGTGGTCGCGCCAGCCTTCCGGCCTTGGATGCTCGAAATGCACTTCCTCCGCCGCCCAGGATTGCCCAAGTCCCTCGCGCATGACGTTGAGGACGTTGCCAAGAGTCAGCTCTGCGTCCTGGCGCCTTTCGACAATTTGCGGCATGTCGATTTGATACGTGAGACGGGCCAAACCATTCGGTTGTTTGGTAAAAGTCATCGTCGACGACTGCTGATGAAAGGGAAAGAGTTCAACAAGAGTTTCGAGTGCAGAACCGAGTGTTGACGCGGAAATCGCCGCATAACCCCATAGCCCAAGGTCTCGCGGTTCGAACTGATTACCGAACCAAAGGCCGAAATTATCGTTGTGGGTGTGGCGTGAGCTGAGTTCGAACAATCGGCAGAACGAGTCGAGGCTCAACTGCAGTGTCGGTGATCCCGCCATATCGGGCGCTATACCAGCGTGTCCGAAGATGCGGTCTACGTCGCCTTTCTGGCGTTCGATGCTCGCGACAATTCCCGTCGCGGCGGCGGCGAGGACTGATGGACCATGACAAGAGCCGTTGGCGATCGCATGCTCCATCATCACCGGGTCTCTGCGGCTTCCCATTATCCTTATCCCGATGAAGCACTATCAACGATCGGGAAAAAATCTAACAGAAGCTCCAAGCGGGTCAAGCTGCGCCGGACGACTGGTTACGCGCAAACACCCTTTTTCGAGGCGAAGCGCTGTCATGCAGCCGCTTCTAGAGATTGCGCCTTGGTGACCCAGCATTCACAAAGACGGCTTGGCGCGCCTAGCCGAAGCGTGACAGATAGATTTCGCACAATGGAACTGTGCCGCGCGTATAGGAGACACCCATAGACTGAGCAAGCTCCGTTTCGGCGTGCGAACCGATCCAGGCGACCAGCAGTAAACGGCGCAGCATCACGAAGGTTTCGATCTCGGCCTCGTCCTCTGCGGGCAAAAATCCAACGCGGCGGTAGCCGCGGATCCAAGCACCGAGTAATTCTGGTACTTCGGGCTTATGTTCGAAGAACGATACGGTCGTGGCGCAATCGTAGAGAAACCATGAGAACCCGCAGTCGTCAAAGTCGATGACCTTTACCGAGCCGGCGTCCATGAGCAGATTGGCGAGCCGCATATCGCCATGCACGAGACCAAATCTGCCAGCACCCTTACCGAAGCGATCCAGCCGGCGGCCAATCAGCGCGACGGTTTCAGAGAAGGCGCGTTCACACTCGCCGGTCATGCCCATGCCGTCGCGCCACCGGCCCCAGTGCGGCCGCTCGCCAAGGCTGGTCTCAAAATCCCATGTATGGCGCTCAAACCATACCGGCCGCCGCCACGATTTCACGTGTGCGTGCATCCGCGCAGCGGTTTCGCCCAGCAATTCAAAGCCTGCTTTATCGCTATCTGCAGGTTCGGTGCCTGCCTCCCAAGAAAACAGCACGGCGTTTCGAGGAGCCTGCAGGCCCGAGAAGGCGACCGTCTGAATCAGGTCGCCGTCCAGCCCCTTAAGCGGCGTTGGCGTAGCGGTCGCGCCGTCGCGCTTAAGTGCGGTGAGCCAGGCGAGTTCAGACGCAATCGCGGTTCTTGAGTGATACCCTTCGCGGTGAATGCGGAGAGCCCACGTCTGTCCGCTGTGCGCGTCGCAAAGCCGGTACGTCGCGTTTTCCGAAAGGTTGATCAGCCGGGCAGAAACCCCATTGGGTATGTCGTATCGCTGTAGAACGCGCTCCGCCAGCTGCTGCAGATTTCGCAGAAGCTCGTCATGCGTGGCAACGCGTGTCGCGACAGCCATTGAGCACTCCAATGTCCCCCGGTCGTGGTGGACCGGCCTTTGACCGGATGGGGTGGCGGATGTTGATCGTTCGCGTAAGATTGTACCGGCGTTCCTTGCGGCCGTTCAATCTGGCTGAACTAGCCGGAGACGCCAAAAGTTGCTTGACCCGAGCTTTTCCACGATTGACCGCGCCGCCACCGCCCCGGGCAGTGTCGTAAATGGATAAGTTTGCGTCTTGTCCAGTTGAATGCCGGGAGCCGTCATCGGATATGTCCTTTAAGTGGCGCCATAACACAGCACATTCTGTCTTGGTGCCGGCCTTGCCAACTCGGGGGTCCCGTGAAGAAAGAGTACTCGTTTTGGTCTCTTATCAGTCAGGGCCTGCGGCACAACGAGGGTTGGGAACCTGCGTGGCGCAGTGCTGAGCCGAAGCCTGCTTATGATTTTGTGATTGTCGGGGGCGGCGGGCACGGATTAGCCACCGCGTTTTATCTCGCCAAGGAGCACGGCGTTCGCAACATTGCAGTTCTCGAAAAGGGCTATCTTGGCGGCGGCAACACGGCACGCAACACGACCATTGTCCGGTCCAATTACCTTTGGGACGAATCGGCCCTTCTTTACGAGCACTCCCTGAAGCTATGGGAAGGCCTGACGGGGGAGCTGAATTTCAACGTTATGTTCTCGCAGCGCGGCGTTTTCAACCTCGGCCACACGCTCCAGGACATGCGCGACATCGAACGGCGGGTCAACGCCAACAACTTGAATGGCATTGACGCCGTCGTTCTTGATGCTGCTGAGATTAAGCGGCGCATTCCGTTGATCAACACCTCCTCTGGCGCACGCTATCCGATCCTCGGCGCCAGTTTCCAGCCGCGCGCGGGCGTGGCACGTCACGACGCCGTCGCTTGGGGTTTTGCGCGCGCCGCCAGCGCATATGGCGTCGACATTATTGAGAATTGCGAAGTCACGGGCTTCGATATCGAAAGCGGCCGCATCAAGGGCTTGCAATCGAGTAAGGGTTACATCGGTGCGGCGCGGGTTGGGTGCGTTGCCGCCGGCCACTCGTCGGTGCTCGCGCGCATGGCTGGAATACGCATGCCGATCGAAAGCCATCCGCTGCAGGCTTTCGTGTCTGAATCCCTCAAACCGGTGCTCGACACAGTCGTCATGTCGAATGCCGTTCATGGCTACCTCAGTCAATCCGATAAGGGGGAACTCGTCATCGGCGCCGGTATCGATCACTACAACAGCTATTCCCAGCGTGGCAGCCCGCACGTCATCGAGCATACGGCTGCTGCGATCATCGAACTGTTTCCAATGTTCTCACGCGTTCGCATGAACCGGCAGTGGGGTGGTATCGTCGATACAACGCCGGACGCATGCCCGATCATCAGCAAGACCAAGGTCAAAGGCCTCTACTTCAATTGCGGTTGGGGTACCGGCGGTTTCAAGGCAACGCCCGGTTCCGGCAACGTTTTTGCGCATACGATGGCCAACGATGAGCCGCATCCGCTCAACCGCGCGTTCGCGCTCGATCGTTTCCACACAGGACACTTGATCGACGAGCACGGCGCTGCCGGCGTTGCACACTGACACAAAGGACCAGGACATGTTCGTCGTGCACTGCCCGCACTGCCGCGAAAAGCGCGAAGAGGAGGAGTTTGCCTACGGCGGCGAAGCTTTTATCGCCCGGCCGGTTGCGCCGGAAGCGTGTGCCGACCAGGAGTGGGGCGACTATCTCTTCATGCGCAAAAATCCAAAGGGCTGGCACTGGGAAATGTGGTCTCATGCCACGGGGTGCCGCAAGTTTTTCGTTGTCAAACGCCATACAGCTACGCACGCGATCGAAGGGTCCTGGAGTCTTGCGGAAGGCCGGAAAATCTATGATGCGGAAGGCAAAACTGCATGAGCAGCTACCGCATCAACGTCGCGACAGCACGCATCGATCGAAGCCGGCCACTGACGTTCACGTTCGATGGCCGCGCGCTTGGCGGCTATGAGGGTGATACGCTCGCGTCGGCTCTGCTTGCCCACGGGACACGCATGCTGGCGAGAAGCTTCAAGTATGGCCGTCCGCGCGGCATTGTCGGGGCCGGTCCGGAAGAACCGAATGCGCTGATTCAACTTGAAGACGGCGCGCATACGATTCCAAACCTCAAGGCAACGCAAGTCGAACTGTACGACGGTCTAAGCGCCCGGCGGACAACGGGTTGGCCCAATCTGGAATTCGATCTGAAGAGTTTTGGTGGCCGTTTCTCGCGCTTCATGCCGGCGGGTTTCTACTACAAGACTTTCAAAGCTCCCGGATTTCTTTGGCCAAGGGTTGAACCGATTATCCGCCATGCGGCCGGGTATGGCAGCGCGCCCGCTGAGCCGGACCCCGAGACCTACGATCAGTCGCACCATCACGCACAGGTGCTCGTCGTCGGCGGCGGAGCCGCAGGGTTGCTCGCGGCATTAATGGCGGGGCGCGCTGGGCTCGATGTCTTGCTGATAGACGAACAAAACGAGCTTGGCGGCTGGCTGCTCTCAACAGCACAGTCCGTCATCGGAGGAGGGTCTTCCGCAGAATGGTTGAAAAACGGCATTGGCGAGCTGCAGGCGCTGCCAAACGTGCGCATTCTGACCCGCACCAGCGCGTTCGCGCTCCACGATGCCAATTTGGTTCAAGCCGTCCAGTCGGTGCAGGATCACGTGCCGCCCGGGCAACGGCTTGACGGTCAGCGCCGCCAGCGCTTGCATCGCATCCGTGCGAATCGCGTGGTTCTGGCAACGGGCGCAATCGAGCGGCCGCTTGTCTTTGGCAACAACGATCTCCCCGGCATCATGACCGCCGCCGCGACAACGACGTACCTCAATCGATACGCGGTTGCCGCCGGACGCCGCGTTCTGCTGATGACGAGCAATGACCTTGCCTATCAGGGAGCCTGCGACCTCGCCCGCGCCGGGTGTGATGTTGTGCTCGCCGACACGCGCACGTCAATCAACCCGGAATGGGAAAAGCGGGCGCGCGCAGCGGGCGTCGATGTTATGGCCGGATACGGCGTGGCAGAGGCCCATGGCGGACGCGCCGTCAAGGGCGCGCACCTCGTCAGGCTCGATCCGGACCGCAACATGGTCTCCGGCAACGGTCCGTTTGTTGAATGCGACGCGCTTGCGAGTTCAGGCGGGTTGTCGCCAACGGTGCATCTGTATTGTCACGACGGAGGGCGCCCAGAATGGGATGAGAAGCGCCTGGCGTTCATTGCTCCCGGTCTCGGCCGGGCCCGCGCGGGAATTTACTGTGTTGGCGCCGTCAGCGGCGAATTTGGCCTGCAGGATGCCCTCGAGCAGACGCATGCCGTGATGACTGCGGTGTTGTCGGCATTTGACACGTCAAGTTCGATGCTGCCAGCCAGCTTTGCGACCGATGAACCCGGTGCCATACCTCCGCGCCGTCTTTTCAGGGTTCCCGACGGCAAACGCGAGGGTCACGGTAAGAAGGCCTTCGTCGATTTCCAGAACGATGTTGCGGCGTCCGATATTCACCTCGCCGTTCGCGAGAACTACCGCTCCATAGAACATATCAAACGCTATACGGCACTTGGCTTTGGAACCGATCAGGGCAAGCTGTCGAACGTCAACGGTTTTGCGATTGCCGCAGAGGCGCTCGGCAAGAGCATTCCTGAGGTTGGCACGACGACCTACCGCCCGGCATATTCTCCCGTGACGTTCGGTGCGCTCGCGAGCGCGCATACCGGCGACACGTTCGAACCGCGGCGGTACACGCCCATGCAGGCGTGTCATGAGGCGCGTGGCGCCGAATTCGAGACCGTTGGACAGTGGATGCGGCCCTGGTATTTCCCGCGCCATGGAGAAAATCTCGACGCGGCCGTACGGCGCGAGTGTTTGGCGGCACGCCGGGGCGTCGCGATCATGGACGCCTCGACGCTTGGCAAGATCGATATGCGCGGCCGTGACGTCCGCGAATTTCTCAACCGCGTCTATGCGAACTCATGGTCGCAGCTTGCGCCAGGCAAGTGCCGGTATGGCTTGATGCTCGATGAGAACGGCATGGTTTTCGACGATGGCGTCACATCCTGTATTGCTGACGACCACTTCCTCATGACGACGACCACGGGCGGCGCCGCTCGCGTCTTCACATGGCTCGAAAAATGGCATCAGACCGAGTGGCCGGATCTCGATGTCTACATGACGTCGGTGACGGACCATTGGGCGACGGCCGCCATCGTTGGCCCTAAAAGCCGGGACGTGTTGGCGAAGGTCTGCACGGATATCGATCTTTCCGCAGATGCCTTCAAGTTCATGGACTGGCGCACGGGTCACGTCGCGGGCGTGCCTGCACGCGTTTTCCGCATCAGTTTTTCAGGCGAGCTGGCTTTCGAAATCAACGTCGATGCGAACTACGGCGCGCATGTCTGGGAAGCGCTGTTCGAAGCTGGACGTGACGCCGGCATCACGCCCTATGGTACGGAGACCATGCATGTGCTTCGCGCCGAGAAGGGCTTTATCATCGTTGGTCAAGATACGGACGGTTCGATGACGCCGTTCGATCTGGATATGGCCTGGGCCGTAGCCGTGAAAAAACCATTCAGCTTTATCGGCAAGCGGTCGATGGCGCGCAGCGATACGGCACGATCCGATCGCAAACAGCTCGTCGGCCTTCTGACAGACGATCCGCACGTCGTTCTCAAAGAAGGTGCGCAAATCGTCGAGGCGCGCGATATTGTGACGCCCATGCCGATGCTCGGTCATGTAACCTCCAGCTATTTCAGTCCTGAACTGGGCCGTTCCATTGCCCTGGCCGTGGTCAAGGACGGGATAAGCCGGCGCAGCGAAGCCGGAAAGAAAGCGGGTCGCGATGTGCTCTATGCTTGGGCCGGCGGCACGTCGCATCGGGTGACTTTGGTTTCGCCCGTCTTTCTAGATCCGCAAGGAGCAAGGCAGAATGCATGAGCCGGTGGCACAGTCTCCGCTTCATCTGCTTGCGGCCGCCAGCCGAACAAGCACCGCGAACACGCGCGCAGGCGTCTCAGCGTGCGAGATGCGGTTGCTCGGTTACATCAGCCTGAGGGGGGATGCGCGCAACGCCGCTTTCATGGACGCAACTGCACGTGTGCTTGGCACAGCATTGCCAACTGAGCCCTGCACATTTGTGCGGTCGGAAACGCAGGCTGTGCTTTGGCTTTCGCCGGACGAATGGATGATCGTTTGTTTGAGAGCAAATCTAGACACGCAATTGCGCGCACTGGGGCAAGCGCTTGCCGGTACGCATCACCAGGCTATCGACAATTCCGGCGGATACACGCAGGTGCGCATTCATGGCCCAAACGCCATTGATGTTTTGCGCCATGCAAGCGTCTATGATTTTTCGACACTCGGTCCGGGACGGGTCGTTGGCACGACGTTCGGAAAATCTTCCCTTTATGTCTACCGCGACAATGATGGCTTTTGCCTGCTGCTGCGGCGCAGTTTTACCGACTATATCTGGCGCTTCCTTGTCCGCGCCACTGAGCCGTATGGATTCGATGTCACTGAGCCGGCGGTTGCTGCATCATGACGGACTACAATTACAAAGTTTGCCGCATTGGCGCCGGCCCATCCAGGTCGCTCCCGTCAGTCATGCCTTCAGTTGCGATTGCGGGAGCCTGACAACGCCATGCGCTACCCTTATGTATTCACGCCGATCAAACTCAACACGCTGACGCTGCCCAATAGAATTTATTCGACCGCGCATGCGGAAGTGTATTGCGAGGCAGGCGGGCTGCCCGGCGAACGCTACATCCGCTATTATGAGGAGAAGGCCAAGGGTGGGCTCGGCATGGCCATCTGCGGCGGCTCGAGCCCAGTCTCGATCGATATTCCGCAAGGTTCCTGGCGTCCCGTCAACCTAACGACCGATCTGGTCATCGAGCCGTTGTCGCGCCTCGCTGGCGCCGTGCACCGCCACGGCATGAAAATCATGATCCAGGCAACGCATATGGGGCGCCGTTCAGCATATGCCGGCGATCCGTGGCCCCACCTCGTTTCGCCGAGCGGCGTGCGCGAGCTTGTGCATCGCGGCAACGCCAAGACGATCGAGATCGAAGATATTCGCAGAATCACCAGTGATTTTGCCAAGGCCGTCGTGCGCGTCAAGCAAGCGGGCCTGGACGGCGTTGAGATTTCGGCGGCCCATCAGCATCTGATCGACCAGTTCTGGTCGCCGCGAACCAACATGCGCACCGACGACTACGGCGGCAGCCTCGCAAACCGCCTGCGCTTCGGTATTGAGGTTCTGACCTCGATCCGGGAAGCCGTCGGCAAAGATTTTTGCGTCGGGCTGCGCATGTGCGCCGACGAATACCACGACGACGGTCTCGATCACGATATGCTAAAGGAGATCGCGCAGATCATGTCGGAGACGGGCCTGATCGACTTCCTCAGCGTCATCGGCTCGGGTGCTGACACGCACAACAAAATCGCCAACTGCATGCCGCCGATGGCACTGCCGCCCGAGCCGTTTGTGCACCTCGCCGCCGGAATCAAGTCGGTATCCAAAGTGCCGGTGCTTCACGCGCAGGCCATACGCGACATCACGCAGGCCGAACGCATCCTCGCCAACGGTATGGTCGACATGGTCGGCATGACGCGCGCGCAAATCGCAGATCCGCATATGATGACGAAAGTCCGCGACGGGCGCGAAGACCAGATCAGGCAATGTGTTGGTGCCAACTACTGCATCGATCGCCAGTATTTCGGCCAGGACGTTTTGTGCGTGCAGAACGCCGCGACGTCGCGGGAAGCGACGATGCCACACGTCATCCAGCCGTCGACGGGGGAAAAGCGCCGCATCGTCGTCGTCGGCGGCGGCCCTGCCGGGCTTGAGGCTGCGCGGGTTTCGCGGTCGCGCGGCCATGACGTGATCCACTTCGAACGCAACGCGTCCGTTGGCGGGCAAGTCAATCTGGCAGCGAAGGCACCGCAACGCGAGCAAATGTCCGGCATCATCCGCTGGCTCGACATGGAAACCCGGCGTCTCGGTGTCGACCGCCGCCTCGGCACGGAAGCCAGCAAAGGCATGATCATGGCCGAGCGGCCCGATATCGTCGTTCTGGCGACCGGTGGGCGCAGTTTCACCGACCAGGTGCCGGCATGGGGTGTCAAGGACGGTCTTGCCGTCAGTTCTTGGGATATTTTGTCGGAGAAGGTTGCGCCCGGAAAAACGGTCCTCGTCTACGACGGTATCAGCGCCCATGCCGGGTTCGGAACGGCCGATTTTCTTGCCAGCCGCGGTAGCCTTGTTGAAATCGTCACGCCCGACGTCAAGATTGCCGAAGATGTCGGCGGCACGACCTTCCCAATCTTTTACCGGAGGCTTTACAGCCAGGGCATTATCCCGACGCCAAACCACTGGCTCGATCACGTTTATGCCGAGGGTGACAAGAAAATTGCAGTCCTGCGCAATGAATATACCGAAGAGCTAGAAGAGCGCGCCGTCGATCAAGTGGTGATCGAGAATGGCATTACACCGAACGTGGAGCTCTATTGGCAACTCAAAGACAGTTCCAAGAACCGTGGACAGACGGATATTGAGTGCCTCTATGCCGCCAAGCCGCAGCCAAGTCTTTCTGAAAGCCTAGGCGACGGCCAGTTCTTGCTGTTCCGCGTCGGTGACTGCATTTCGATGCACAACATCCATGCCGCGATTTATGACGCGCTCCGCTTGTGCAAGGACTTCTGACGATGGCCATCGCGTCTGCAATCACTGCCTTGTTCTGGCTTGCGATTGCGGCGCTGGCGATTGGCGTTGCACGGCGCGCGGCGTATTGGCGAGCCGGTCGCGCCGATGCCGTGGCCTGGAGCGGGCTGCTGGCGGTCCCGAAGCGCTACTTTGTCGATCTCCATCACGTGGTGGCGCGCGATCCTTATATTGCCCGCGCGCACATCGCGACCGCAGGCGGGGCTGTCGCGGCGCTTGTGTTCGTCGGCATCAATTTTGGCCTCGGCATCCATGCGGCTGTGCTCGACATGGCGATCATCCTTGCTGCTGCAGTGATGCTTGCCGGCACATATTTTGTTTGGCTTCGCCGTCGCGATAAACCGGCACGTCTCTCCGGCGGCGATTGGGACCGGTTGCCTTATACGCTTGCCGCTTTCGCAATCGGGCTCGGCCTGCTCGTCACCCTGGCGCCAGGTGCCGTGTCGTCGCTGATTGCGATCATCGCGCTGTTGCTGCTGCTGGCCGGTTCGGCCGAACTTGCGCTCGGCATTGGCATGGGCGGACCGATGAAGCACGCCGTTGCAGGGCTGCTACATCTCGCGTTCCATCCGCGCCCCGAACGATTTGCAGGCGTGCGGTCGACGGCTTTGAAGCCACAGTCATTGGACGGACAAGACTTTGGCGTCAGCAAGCCCGCAGACTTCCGCTGGACACAGCTGCTGAGCTTCGACGCCTGCGTTCAATGCGGCAAGTGCGAGTCGGCCTGTCCAGCATTCGCCGCTGGCCAGCCGCTCAATCCCAAGAAACTCATCCAAGACTTGGTTGCGGGACTGTCAAGCCGCAGCGATGGCGCGTACGCTGGAAGTCCGCATCCAGGCATTTCCGTCGGCAATCATTCGGGCGCAATCCAGGACGCAATCGTTCCGGGCTTGATCGACGCCTCGACGCTCTGGTCTTGTACGACATGCCGAGCGTGTGTCGAGGAATGCCCGATGCTGATCGAGCATGTCGATGCCATTGTTGATATGCGGCGAAACCTTAATTTGGTTCGCGGCGAGGTGCCGGCAAAGGCGGCAGCAATGCTGACAAACCTCCGCGAAACCGAAACCCAGGCCGGCCTCGCTATTGGCGCCCGCTACAACTGGGCCATCGACCTCGACGTCGCAGTGGCGGTGCCCGGCAAAGCCTTAGACGTGCTCCTGTTTGCGGGCGAGGGCGCCTTCGACATGCGCTACCAGCGGACGTTAAGAGCACTGGTGAAAGTGCTGAAGGCCGCCAAAGTGGACTTTGCCGTTTTGGGTGAGCGCGAGCGCGATACCGGCGACACAGCGCGCCGTCTTGGGGACGAAGCAACATTTCAGAAGCTCGCCAAGCTTAACATCGCGACGCTTCAAGGTCTGAGTTTCAGGCGTATTGTGACGCCGGACCCGCACGTCCTGCACAGCCTCAAGAACGAGTATCCGGCGTTTGGCGGGCATTTCGACGTGCAGCACCACTCAACGTTTCTTGCTTCACTTGTCCGCGAAGGCCGTCTCCGATTGCTCCGGACATCGAACATCGCGGCATTGACCTATCATGACCCGTGCTATCTCGCCCGCTATAACGGGGAGACGGAAGCCCCTCGCGAACTCTTGCGCAGTATGGGAATTGTGCTGCGTGAAATGCAGCGGTCCGGCGTGCAGGGGCGGTGCTGCGGCGGCGGTGGCGGCGCGGCTTTGACGGATATTCCGGGTAGGCAGAGAATTCCGGATATCCGCATGCGCGATGCGCGCGAGACCGGCGCAACGACGGTTGCGGTTGGCTGTCCGCAATGCACGGCGATGCTGGAAGGTGTCGCAGGCGACCGGCCCGAAGTTCTCGACCTTGCAGAGATCGTGGCATCGGCATTAGAGGAGCGGCCGTGAGCAACGTCAAACGCTGTAATTCGCGCCGCCCCGAAAGCCAGATGCCAAATGGCCGGCGCCGCATAGACTTGAGAGCAGCTGCATTGGCTGCCGCGCAATTTGCCGCTGTCCAACCGCCGCCGGAAAACCTTAAGCCGCTTCGTCAGCGCGACGAGATCCGCGTTTGGCACATGGCCATCGCGCATAGCGATCGCGGACGGCTAGACGACCACGCGCGCCAGACGATTGCTGCGGCTGCAATTCTAGCCGGGCCGGATACCGGCGTTGTTGCGATCGTACTAGGTGACTTCACCGGCAACCCGGCCGAACTCGGTTGCGATCATATTTGTGAGTTGCCGGATTTCGATGCTGCCCGCTTCCAGCCCGACGCCGAGACCGCGGCCGTCATGGGTTTGATCACCCGGTACCAAGCGAAACACGTCTTTCTGCCAGATAAGCCTGGCGGTGATGGCGATCTCGGGCGGCGCCTCATCGTCAGTGTTGGCCAGTTAGGCGGCACAAACACAATCGAGATTGACGCGCACGGCATTGGCGTTGCCTGGTCTGGGGGGGCAGCGATTGCCCGCATTCCGCTGCCGCGCATCATGCTTCTCGCGCCGGGCACAGTGGACGCGCGCTTGCCGTTTGCCGGCCGCGCGGAACGGACCGAGGTTGTGCGGGATGCGGCGGTTGCGCCCAACATCGATGCCTATCGCGATCTCGGCGTCGCGCAGTTAGACGCTGCACAGGTTGCTTTGGAAGAGGCGGACTTCATCGTTTCCGGCGGCAATGGCGTGCTCAAAATCGAGACGCTCAAGCGACTTGCCGGTGTTTTGGGGGCGGCCGTCGGCGCCAGCCGCGTCGCCGTCGACGACGGACGCTTTCAGCGCGATCAGCAGATCGGCGCGTCGGGTAAAACGGTGAGTGCTAGTACGTATGTCGCTGTCGGAATCTCGGGTGCTATACAGCATGTGCAAGGCATCAAGGATTGCCGCCACGTCATCGCAATTAATGGCGATCCGAGCGCGCCGATCATCAAACGAGCCGATCTTTCCATCATTGGCGATGCGGAAGACGTAATGCAGGCGCTTATCAGTGAAGTGGCCGCCGCGCGCCGTAGCAGAAACGCGCAGGAGGCAGCATGAACCCAACATCATGGTCTGCCGCCGTGCTGGTCTCCGCCGGACGTCATCCCGTCACCGGCATCGCGCGCGCTTGCCGTGGCGATGCCATCGCACTTGCACTCGGGCGGCAATTGGCTGGCGATGCCCTTCGCGTGGTCCATGCCGGGCCTGCAAGCGAACCGTCACTTCAGGACTATCTCGCCCATGGCGCCGGGAGCATCGAGGCCATCGATCATCCGCCGGGCCAGGAACTCGTTCACGCATTGCTTCCGGCCTTACGGGACGTCGATGTCTTGGTTACGGGAAGCCGGACCGAGACCGGCGCAGGAAGCGGACTGGTGCCCTATGCGCTTGCGCAGGCACTCGGCCGTCCGATGATCGCCAACGTTCTGGAGGCGAAAGTTGAGAGTGGCCGCATTACGGTCCGGCAATATCTCCCCAAGGGCAAGCGCCGCAGAATTTCGGTTGCGATGCCGGTCGTCTTGGCGGTCCACCCGCTCGCAAACGTTGAACTGACATACGCTTATGCGCGGCGCCAGTCTGGCCGCATCGTCAAGGTCGAGGTGGAAACCGCCGCCCCAGCAACCGAGCCGCTGCCGCCGGAACCGGCCTGGCGCATCGAGGACGTACCGCGGCGCCCCCTACAGCTCAAAGCCCGCGAAAAGCTGTCGGGCCATGCGCGGATGCAAGCGGCCATCTCTCAGGTTTCCAAGTCCGGACGTGTCGTAAATGATGGCGATTCTGTCGGCAAAGCACAAGTTATTCTGGCCTATTTGAGAGACCATCGCCTGATCGATTGTTGAGACGATACGCGCCGGAGATTAGACCATGCAGATATCCAATGAAGTCCGCGCCCTGATTGCACGCCGCCGGTCTGGATACAGCCTTGAGGCTCCGTTCTATCAACGCAAGGAAATTTTCGATCTCGATATGGACGTCATATTCGGCCGTCACTGGATTTACGCCGGAGTCGAGCCCGATATCCCGGAGCCCGGCGACTATTTCACGGTACCGCTCGGTAAAACATCGATCGTCGTCGTTCGCGACGACGACATGTCCATCCGCGCCTTCCACAATGTCTGCCGCCATCGCGGTTCGCGGCTTTGCGATGCGCTCAAGGGCAGTGTCGGCAACATCGTTTGCCCTTACCACCAATGGACCTACGATTTAACCGGGAAGCTCATCCACAATGAGCACATGGGCGATGACTTCGACCGCAGCCAATTCAGCTTGAAACGGGTTCATGTCGGCAACGTCGCCGGGCTCTTGTTCATTTGCCTTGCGGATCAGCCGCCAACTGATTTCGATCAAATGCGGCGCGATATGGAGCCATATATCCTTCCGCATCGCATCGCTGATTGCAAGGTCGCCTTTGAGGAAGACCTGATCGAGAACGGCAATTGGAAGTTCACGATGGAGAACAATCGCGAGTGCTATCACTGCAAAGCGAACCATCCGGAACTGACAATTTCGCTCTACGAGTTCGGTTTCGGCTACCAGCCGTCTCCTGAGAATGCCGGAGATGTTCAAGCCTTCAAGGATCTGATCAAAACCGAGCATGCGCGCTGGCAGGCCTGCGGTTTGCCATCGGTTGAGATTGATGAGCTCGACACGCGCGCCTCGGCCTATCGCACGGAGCGGCTGCCGCTGGACAAGGCGGGCGAGTCGCAAACAATGAACAGCAAGGTCGCGTGCCAGAAGCTGCTTGGCGATTTGACACAGCGAAATCTTGGCGGGTTGTCGTTCTGGACCCAGCCGAATTCCTGGCATCACTTCATGAGCGACCACATCGTGACGTTCAGCGTTCTGCCGATCGACGCCGAACACACGCTTCTGCGGACAAAATGGCTGGTCCATAAAGACGCTGTCGAAGGCCGTGACTACGACCCCAAGGACTTGAGTTCGGTTTGGCATGCGACCAACAAGCAGGATGGGGCACTTGTGGAGCGGACCCATATCGGATCGCAGAGTGCCGCTTATCAGCCCGGTCCTTACTCGCCTTACACGGAAGGGTTGGTCGAGAAATTCATGTCATGGTATTTCAAGCGGCTGCGGACGGAAACGGGCATCGGGAGCGGTGCGACTGTCAGCGCACTCGCGGCCAACGGTTAAGACAGCATGAGCGAGAAGGGCACAGGTACGAGGTTTGACTCCTCGCAATGGGGAACCGTACCGCCAAGTTGGAGCCCTGAAGCCGACGATACGCTGTTATGCTGCCAGGTGCGGCAAGAGACGCACGACGTCAAAAGCTTTGTCTTCCGCACGCGGCAGCCGCGCCATTTCCGCTACCGGCCCGGGCAGTTCATTACCCTTGAACTGAACATCGGCGGCGAAGCCGTCAACCGCTGCTATACGCTGTCATCGCCGCCGACGCGCCCCGACACGGTTTCCATCACGGTCAAACGCAAAGTTGGCGGGCTGGTTTCCAATTGGCTGCACGACAATATGACGCCCGGGTCGGAGTTCAAGGTCCTTGGCCCGGCGGGTGAGTTCAGCTGCGCCCATCACGCGGCGCTAAAATATCTGTTCCTGTCGGGCGGGTCGGGTGTAACCCCTTTGATGTCGATGTCGCGGTCGCTTTACGATCTCGGCGAGGACAAGGACATTGTCTTCGTGCACAGCGCGCGCAGCCCCCGCGATATCATTTTCAAGCACGAATTGGCCGCAATGGCGCACGCCCTGCCACAGTTCCGCACGGCGTTCGTGTGCGAAACGGCAGCGGATGACCCGGGCTATACAGAACACACCGGATATCTGACGCTGCCGATGCTGCGCCAGATCGCGCGTGACTTCGCCCAACGCGAGATCTTCTGCTGTGGACCGGCTCCTTACATGGCCGCCGTGCGCGGGATCCTTCAGGGTATCGGTTTCGACATGTCCCACTACCACGAAGAAAGCTTTTCCTTCGAAACGCGGGTGGCGCCTCCGGCCCGTTCCGAAACTGCGGTCGCCGGCGACGCGCAGCCGGGGACAAAGTTCAAAATCGAATTCACCCGCTCAGGGCACGTCATTGAGTGCGGCTCGGATCAATTCATTCTCGATGCTGCCAAGGCCGCCGGTATGCGCCTGCCGTTCTCGTGCGCCAAGGGTATGTGCGGCACCTGCAAATCCAAGAAGGTCTCGGGCGAGGTGGTCATGACCCACCAAGGCGGCATCCGCCAGCGCGAGATCGATCAGGGCCTGTTTCTGCCCTGCTGCAGCAAGCCACTTAGTGACGTGACGATCGAGAAGTAGAGGCTAAACCGGCCAAGGACGGTTGAATATTTACCGCTTCAAAATCGCTTGCAGCAAATTCCGCACGCCGATGGCGCCGACGAAGCAGTCTTTATCGTCGAACAAGGCAACAGGTGCGACGCCGGACTTGTGCATGGCGTGGATCACGGTCTTGAGGCTCGTGCCCGGCCGCGCCCAGTAAACCGGGCTCATATCTGGCGGAACTGGCTTGTCGATCTCGGCGCACGAGATCCATGCGGCTTTCCGGCCGTTGCTTTCCGCTTCGCACACTTTGCCCGAAGCATCGACCTTGAACCGCGTCGTCTTGCGCAAATCGAGCCACACCCAGCCATCGCCCGCCGGTTCGAGGTCGCGCACGTCGCGCATGACGTTCCAGGCTGTCAGAACGGACAACGGGTTGACGTTGGCAATGAAGTCGCGGACGTAATCGTTGGCCGGCCGCAGCACGATATCTTCGGGAATGCCCGACTGCACGATGCGCCCGCCCTCCATGATCGTAATCCTGTTGCCGATCTTGAGTGCTTCTTCCAGGTCGTGACTGACGAAGACGATGGTTTTCTTGATCGATTTTTGAAGCTGAATTAACTCATCCTGCAGTTTGGTGCGGATCAGCGGATCAAGCGCCGAGAACGGTTCGTCCATCAGCAGTATGGGCGCATCGGTTGCAAAGGCGCGGGCCAGACCGACACGTTGTTGCATGCCGCCCGAGAGTTCATGGACGTACTTGCCCGACCATTGTTCGAGACCGACGAGCTTCAGTTGCCGGTCCACCCGTTCGTCGTACTCGGCCCCTTTGACGCCCGAAAGTTCAAGCCCCAATCCCGCATTCTCGCGCACCGTCCGCCAAGGCAGAAGCGCGAATTGCTGGAAAACCATCGCGACTTGCTTCTGGCGGATTTTGCGCAGCGTATCGGCGTCGCACGACGCGACATCGACCATGCGATCGCCGTCCTTCACCAGCACTTGGCCGCGGGCGACTTTATTGAGGCCGTTGACGGCGCGCAGCAGCGTAGACTTGCCAGATCCCGACAAGCCCATGAGCACGGAAATCTCGCCTTCAAGTACGGTGAGATTGGCCCCGGCCGCTCCGAGCACGGCGCCGGATTGGGCCAGAATATCGGCCCGTGTCGCGCCGCCATCGACAAGTTTCAGAGCGGCGGGGATGTCTTTGCCAAATATGATATCGACGTTCTTGAAATCAACGGCGGTGCTCATTTCTTTGAACCCGCTCTGACAGCCAAGGCGCGGTCAAGAATGATGGCGAGCACAACCAGCGACAAGCCCGCTTCGATGCCGAGCGGAATGTTGCGCCGGGCAAGTGCCGCGTTGACAGGATTACCGAGGCTCGGCGCGCCGATGAGCGTTGCAAACACGACCATCGACAGAGACAGCATGATGCATTGCGTGAGACCCGCCATGATCGACGGCATAGCGGCTGGAAGTTCGACCTTCCACAGTTGCTGGGCCTTTGTGGCGCCGAAACTCTCGCCAGCTTCAAGCATCGGCTTGGGGATCGAGGTCAGTCCGAGATAGGTCATGCGTACAGGCGCGGGCATCGCGAAGATGATGGTGACGATGAGTGCGGGCGCTGCGCCCAGGCCGAACAGAATAAGGATTGGAATCAGATAGACGAAAGTTGGCATGGTCTGCATGAGGTCGAGGACCGGCTGCATCACCTTCCACACACGCGGGTTATGCGCGGCCCAAATCCCCAGCGGCACGCCCATCGACATGGACAGCGCCGTGGCCGCCACCACCAGCACCAAGGTCTGGACGGTTTCCTTCCACAGGCCTTGATTGAGGATAAACAGAAATCCGAGCAAAACGCCGAAGGCCAGCCACTTCGACCGCTGCAGCCAGTAAGCGAAGCCTGCGAGAGCCGCGGCGAGAATGATTGGCGGCACCATCAACAGAAGATCGGTTGAGCCTTCGACCGCAAAATTCAGGCTGGCCTTGATGGCGTCGAACAGCCACTGAAAGTAGTTGATAATGAAATCAATGAGGGCTTTTCCCCATTGGCCGACGGGAATTTTAAACTCCGTCAGCAACTTTGAAATGGGATCCATCGTGCCCTCCCCGGGGACGAGGCACTGAGAGGAGTCAACCGGCCGATTTTACAGCGGCCGGTCAACATCCGAGACTCAATGCTACAAAAACTATTTGGCGAGGGCTGCCTTCACCGCTGCTGCTGCGTCGCCACCATCAATTGTGGTCACGCCTGCCAGCCACGGCGTCACGGCATCGGGGTTTGCCTTCAACCAAGTCAGAGCCGTTGCTTTGGGATCGGCGCCATCCTTGAGAACCGGCGCCATCATCGCGCCTTCCATGGCGAGATTGAACTTGAGATTGGTGAGCAACTTGCCGACGTTCGGGCACTCTTTCGTGTAACCGGCGCGGACGTTGGTGTGAACGGTCGCAGCGCCGAAGCCGGAATCGCCCATGCCATCGAGATAGTGGATCTTCATCTCACCCATAACCGGGTGCGGCGTCCAGCCGAGGAAGATGATCCACTTCTTGTCCTTGATGGACTTCTCCGCTTCCGTCAACATACCCGCTTCCGAGCTTTCGACGATCGAGTAGCCTTCGAGGCCGTTTTCCTTCTTCGCAATCATTTCGCCAATGATGCGGTTGCCATCGTTGCCCGCTTCAATGCCGTAGATCTTGCCGCCGAACTTGTCCTTGTTGGCCGCGAGATCTTTGAGGCTCTTGACGCCGGCGTCAGCGACGTAGGCGGGAACGACCAGACCGTAGCCGGCATTCTCGAGATTGGTGGAGATCGTTTCAACCGACTTATCGTCGGTATAAGCCTTGATGTCGGCGGTCATGCTCGGCATCCAGTTGCCAAGGAAGACGTCGATGTCCTTGCTCTTCATGGACGCGTAAGTGACCGGCACGGCGAGGCCAGCCTTGACGTCGGGCGTGTAGCCCAAGGCTTCGAGAATGACCTGAGTCACGCCCGTGGTGACCTGAATGTCGGTCCAGCCGACATCCGCAAAGCGCACTTTCTTGCAGCTGGCTGGCTCGGCAGCCGTTGCAGCGGTGGCGAACAGCGCCAGTGCAGCTAAGGCCGGAATAATCGCGCGTTTCATGTCTTATCCTTCCGTTGGAGGAACTGAGCGAATATTGAGGACACCCGGCCAGATCGAGGGGCAAGGGCAACGAGTTCCCGTTGGGCGGTAAGGCCCAAGCGGGCAGTGACGGCCATCTTGCGGCAAAATAGCAAGGCGGGCCATGACCGATTTCACAATTGCGACATGATCTGGCGGTTTTGCGCCGGGCAGCTGGCGGGCGCCAGCCGGTCGGCCCCAAGCCTAAGGACCGGCCGGTAAGGCCATCGTCCTCGCGGCCGTTGCGCTAGACGCTCTCCACCACCTCGCGGCCGTTGCGCTAGGCGCTCTCCACCACTTCGCGGCGGCGGCGCGTCCGCGCTGGCGGGGCCTTATCATCCCACGGCTGCTGACGTTCGCTGCGCGGCGACCGTCCATAGAGCGCACGGTAGGTCTTGCTGAAGTGGCAGGCCGATTGGAACCCGCAGGCAACCGCAACCTGCGTAATCGACATGCCCGATTGGGTCAGCAGCGCTCTGGCACGTTGCAGGCGCAGGCGCAGATAATACTTGGTTGGCGTGGTATTCAGCGCTTCGTGGAACATGCGCTGGATCTGACGCAACGATAGGCCCGCGAGATGCGCCAGTTCGACGGCCGTGAGCGGTTCCTCGAAATTGGCTTCCATCAGCTCCGCGACTTTGCGCAGGGTCTGCTGGTTGGAACCGAGGCGAACGGCCAGCGGGATGTATTGGCGGTCGTCGCTGTCGCGGACGCGGTCGAGAATGAATTGGCCCGAAATCTCGGCAACCAGCGTTTTACCGAAGTGCGCCTTAACGAGCGACAGCATCATGTCGATCGGTGCAATGCCGCCGGTGCAGGTGATGCGGTCGCGATCGACGACGAACAGCTCTTCCTGGAACGACACCCGCCGGTGGGTTTCGCGCAAACCCGCCATGTTCTCCCAATGGATCGTGCACTGGTAGCCGTCAAGCAGCCCGGACTGCACGAGCGCGTAGGTCCCGGTACATAGGCCGCCCAGCACCACGCCATCGCGGGCTATTTTTCGGAGGAGTGCGATTGTGCGGTCATCGACAAATTTCGCGACGTTGGTGCCGCCGCAAACAAAGACAATGTCGAAGCGCTCGGCCGCGTCATAGGTCGTGACTTGCAGCGGCGCCACACCGCAACTTGACGGCACCGGCCGGCCATCGAGTGTAATCACCGTCCAGTCATAAAAGCGCTGCCCGCTCAGATGGTTGGCCATGCGCATGACCTCGACCGCGCTCGAAAACGCGATCATCGTGAACTCATTCAGCGTGAGAAAGCCGACCCTGCGTAGAGATCCAAGTTCCTTGACCACGAGGCGTGCTGCTCCATGCTCAAAATCGTGCCGGACCGGTTATCGCGCCGAGCGTTGCCGGGCGGCCACGACCAGCGATCCAATCATAGGGCTGCACCCCATTGATTCAAATCAATTTCGTGGCCCCGACCCCCTGGGGCAGAAAAGTCACATGATGTTTTTTTGTGCGGGACGTCGCCGACATACAGTTAAATGTCGCGTAGTGTCCCGAGTCAGAACTCCAAAACGGTATCTTCTGAACCTAGTTCGAATTGGGATGAACGCTCCGAAATCTTTCGGGGGTGGGCCTGCCTAGGGGCCCAGAAAAGTTCTCACTCGGGGGCACGACATGAGGAACTTCAAGTCTGTAGCTGTGACGACCGCCATGGGGGCCAGTCTGGCAACCGGTATCTTAATCGGAGGGTCGGTCAGCGCGTCCGCCGTCGAGCTGTACAATAAAGACGGAACCAAGATCGAGTTCACCGCCGAAATCGGCATCGGGTTGTACAGTGTGAGCCAGGATTACAACTTGTTCGGCTTGGCTGCGCGCAACCCGATCGCGGGCAACGTGAACTGGTCCGAAGGCTACGCCATCATGGGCTTCAAGGCCGAGCATGCCTTGGACGCCAACTGGAAAATTTTCGGCGCCTTCACTGGCGTCGTCAATGGCAACCGCGGCGATGGTGACGCTATCGCGTCGTCGATCGGCACTGAAGACGGCGGCCAGGTTCAAGATGCCTACGGCGGTGTCGAGTGGACATCGGGCGTCGAGGGCGGCGCCAGCGTTAAACTCTCCGGTGGACGTCAGAAGTGGGTCCAGGGTGACGGCTTCGTGATCGCTGGCGACCAGCCGACCTCGGGCCTCGGCTACGGCCAGCAATACGATGAAGGCGGCGCCTACTACTTGAACCCGCGCCGCGTCTTCGCGCAGACTGTGATCCTTAATGTAGAGACCGGCACGCCGTTTCGTTTCGATGCCTATTACATCGAGTCTGAAAAGGGCCAGAACGGTCAGCGTGCCATCGCCGGTGGTAACATTGACTACGTCGACAAAACCTACGGCACGATTGGCGTCCAGTATATCCGCGGCCTCGACGTCGAAGATCCGCTGAACGTCGTATTGCCGTTCACGCCGGCGACAGACGGCATGAACCTCTTCAGCGTCTACGGAAATACCAGCTTTGGTATCAAGGACTTCACGCTGTCAGGCCGCTACGTTAATCAGTCGAGCGATGCGTTGGCTGCTGCACCAGGCCCGGCCTGCCTTGTCGCCGTGCAGTGCGCCGGCATGGACGCCTACGCGTTCTACATCAGCCCGAGCTACACGTTCTCGGCCGCCGCTTGGACACCAACCATCTACTACCGCTTCGCCAGCTTCTCGGGCGATGACGCAAACACCGCGGACAACGAAGGTTACGATCCGCTGTTCTACGGGGCGACTGGGTTCAACACTTGGTTCATTGGTGAAATCGCAGCGAACTATTCGGGTCCGTTCAGCTCTAACGCTGACGTGCACACGATCGGCATCAAGACCGCACCGAACATCGACGTTGGCATCGGCAAGTGGACAGGCCTCAGCGGTTATTTGAACAACTACAGTTTCCGCGAGACAGCTCCTGGATTGAGCGATGACTTTGGCACCGAACTCGCTATCTATGCCGAATTCCAGCTGTTCGAAAACCTGTACCTCTCCCCGCTCTACAGCGTGCTGTGGACTGACAAGGGCTACGACGACTTCTATGGCCCCGGACTGGATGACACGGTTCACAACTTCCAGATTCTCGGCATCCTGACCTACTAAGTTTGGTCATACCCGGCCTCCGGGCATCAAGAATAACGGCTCCGTCTCCAACCCGAGACGGGGCCGTTTTTGATTGCGTTGGAAACTGGGCAATAGACGCGACGCTCGCCGTTTCGAGTGCGTGTCGCCAGGGCTTTCGTTTGCGTCGCTTCTGAGACAGACCAATTTGCCCGGCGTGCCGATAGTCAGGTGCTTGACCGGGTTTTGCACGGCTGCTCGTGCTGCTGGCCGGCGGCGCGCGGCTTTAGCCGGTTGCGCAACGCCGGGCATGGCGCTGCAATCGCGATAGGATGCCGTTGTGAACACGCTGCAGAGCTACATCAATGGCCGTTACGCCGCCTCTCGCACGAGCGAAACCTTTGACAACATCAATCCGGCAACCGGCGCATTGATCTCAAAGGTCGAGATTGCGTTGGCGTCGGAAGTTGAACAAGCAATCGCGTCTGCGCAACGCGGATTTCAGAAATGGTCGGCGATGTCCGGCGCCGAGCGCGGCCGCATTCTGATCAAGGCAGCGCAGCTTCTCCGCCTCCGAAATCGCGAACTGGCCGAACTTGAAGTCCGCGACAACGGCAAGCCAATTCAGGAGGCCGAAGCCGTCGATGTGGCGAGCGGCGCCGACTGTCTTGAATACTTTGCCGGCGTAGCAGGCAGCTTGCGCGGCGAACAGTTCGCCTTGAAAGATGCCTTTGTCTATACGCGGCGCGAACCGCTCGGCGTCTGCGTTGGCATTGGGTCCTGGAACTACCCGATCCAAATCGCCTGCTGGAAGTCGGCGCCGGCGCTCGCTTGCGGCAACGCCATGATTTTCAAGACGTCCGAACTGACGCCGACGACGTCAACCAAACTCGCCGGAATCTATACTGAGGCAGGCGTGCCAGACGGCGTTTTCAACGTTGTCCATGGCGACGCGCGAACCGGCGCACTGCTCACTAGCGATCCGCGCGTCGCAAAAGTCTCACTCACCGGCTCGATCGGCACGGGCAAGAAAATTCTGGCCACCGCCGCGCAGACGCTCAAGCGCACGACCATGGAGCTCAGCGGCAAGTCGGCATTGCTCGTCTTCGCCGATGCCGATTTGTATCAGGCCGTCTCGGCCGCCATGCTCGGGAATTTTTATACCCAAGGCGAGATCTGCACGAATTGCACGCGCGTGTTCGTCCACCGCGACGTCCATGATGCATTTCTTGCTCTTCTCGTCGAGCGGACGCGGAAGTTGCGCGTCGGCGATCCAATGGACCCTGAAACCCAGGTTGGCGCGCTGATCTCGACGGCCCACATGGATCGCGTGCTGTCCTATGTCGCCGCAGGCAAAGCCGAAGGCGCCAAGCTGGTGCTGGGCGGCGAGCGTGTCGATACCGCGCCGCTCGATCGCGGCAATTTCGTCCGGCCGGCAATCTTCTCGGAGTGCACCGACGATATGAAAATCGTCCGCGAGGAAATATTCGGGCCGGTCATGTCCGTATTGCGCTTTTCTGACGAGGACGAGGCCGTCGCCCGGGCAAACGCCACACGATTCGGGCTGGCTGCCGGCGTTTTTACCCGCGACGTGGCGCGGGCACACCGGGTCGTGAACCGCCTCGAAGCCGGCGTCTGCTGGATCAACAATTACAACGTCACGCCCATCGAAATGCCGTTTGGCGGCATGAAAGAGTCGGGCCTTGGACACGAAAACGGTCAAGCCGCGATCGAGCACTACACTCAGTTAAAGAGCGTCTACGTTGAACTTGGTAACGTCCAATGCCCCTATGAATGACCAAGTTGTTCCGGGGTTGCGCGTGGTGCGCCGGTTTTCGATCACGGGTCGATAGGTCATGAGCCGCGATTCCGAATTCGACTACATCATCATCGGGGCAGGGTCTGCCGGATGCGTTCTCGCCAACCGTCTCAGCGAAGATGCGGACGTTCGCGTCCTTGTCATCGAAGCAGGACCCCAAGACCGCAGCATTTTCATTCATATGCCGTCAGCGTTCGCCTACCCGATTGCGGGCACAAAATACAATTGGCACTACGAAACCGAACCGGAACCGTTTCTGGCTAACCGCCGCTTGCATTGCCCGCGCGGCCGGGTTGTCGGCGGTTCGTCATCGGTCAACGGCATGGTCTACATTCGCGGCCACGCTCTCGACTATGATGCGTGGGCGGCGCGTCCTGGTCTTGAACGGTGGTCCTATTTCGACTGTCTACCCTATTTCAAAAAGTCAGAAACGCGTCTTAAGGGTGGCGATGCCTATCGCGGCAACGCCGGACCGTTGTTTGTCACCACCGCATCGGGTGACAATCCGCTCTATGCGGCTTTTATCGAGGCCGGGCGGCAGGCTGGGTATCCAATTACGGACGACATGAACGGCTACCAGCAAGAGGGACTGGGCCGGATGGATATGACGACGTATCGGGGCCGGCGCTGGAGTGCTGCGCAAGCCTACCTCCGGCCCGCCGAGAAGCGTGGCAATGTCGTTGTCCGGGCTGGCTGTCTGGTCAGCAGAATTGTATTCCAAGGCCGTCGTGCAACCGGTGTCGAATACATTCGTGGACGCCAGGTCGAGACAGTCAGTGCACAACGCGAAGTGATCCTCAGCGCAGGCGCGATCAATTCGCCGCAAACGTTGTTGACGTCCGGCATCGGCAACGGCGACGAGTTGAAGAAACTTGGGCTGCCCGTGGTTCAGGATTTGCCAGGCGTCGGCGAAAATCTGCAGGATCATCTCGAAGTCTATATGCAGTACACCTGTAAAGAACCGATCACGCTATATGCTGCCGTCAATCCGGTGACGAAACTCAAAATTGGTATTGAATGGCTGCTGACCCGGCGCGGCCTCGGTGCCACCAATCATTTCGAGGCGGGCGGCTTTATCCGCAGCGAGGCCGGCGTTCTACAGCCGGATTTGCAGTATCACTTCCTGCCGATGGCGGTCAGCTACGATGGCTCGTCGCCTGTCAATGGGCACGGATTTCAAGCCCATGTTGGGCCGATGCGACCGACCAGCCGGGGCCACGTCAAACTTGCCTCCAGCGACCCGAGCGTTCATCCGCGCATCACCTTCAACTACATGCAGACGGAACAGGATCGCAAAGAAATGCGTGCTGGTGTGCGACTGACGCGTGAAATTATTGCCCAGAAAGCCTTCGACGCCTTCCGCGGCAAAGAAATATCACCGGAACTCGCTGTAGAGAGCGACGCCGACATCGACGCATTCGTTCGCGACAAGGTTGAGAGCGCCTATCATCCGTCCTGCTCCTGCCGCATGGGCGAAGACGAGATGGCAGTTGTCGATGGCAGTGCGCGCGTGCATGGCATTGAAGGCCTGCGGGTCGTTGATGCCTCGATCATGCCCGACGTGATCAGCGGAAATCTGAACGCGCCGACCATCATGATGGCGGAAAAACTAGCAGACGATATTCGCGGCCGCCAAGCCTTGCCGTCTGAAACCGTCCCGGTTTGGACACACCCGGACTATCAAACACAGCAGCGCTGAAGCCTTGTAACAAGTCTTGAAGCGTAGCCCAAAATCGCGGTAACGCTCAGCTGCGACACGCGCGATGAGGCCAAGGTACATGTACGGCAATAACGGGTTTCGAGGCCGCTCTCAACGCACCGTCACGCTCGGCGTGCAAGCGGTCGTCCATGATAGCGATCGCCGCGTGCTTCTCGTCCGTCACGGTTATCGTCCGGGATGGCACTTCCCCGGCGGCGGCGTTGAGCGCGGTGAAACGGCTGAAACGGCGCTTGTGCGCGAGCTTGCAGAAGAGACGGGCGTCGTTGCCGATGGCCGGCCCCGGCTGTTCGCCGTCTACGCGCATTTCCACGAGTATCCTGGCGATCACATCGCGCTCTACCTTGTCGAAGCGTGGCGGCGGCCGGTCATTCCGCCGCCGAACGGGGAAATCGCCGACCATGGGTTCTTCGATCTTGATCGATTGCCCGCAGGCCTTGCCGCACCGACGGCGCGGCGCATCACGGAAGTCTTCGCGGGTGCCGCACGAGCAACCTCCTGGTGACGTTTGGTGCACTCGTTGTGCCGTTCGCACGTCATGCTGCAAGCCATTGGCTGAACCTGCGGTGCTTTTGGCCCGCGTGTGCCCGCACCCACCTTTCACTTCCCGTCTTGTTCGCCTAGGATAAATGCCGTTGAGGGACCGGCCGCGCTCGTGACAAGCGGCGGGGAGCATTTTCGCCGGCCTTAAAATGAGACTGAACAATGTATTTCTAACTGCGATTTGAGTAGGCCGGCCGGGCCCACGCGCCCGCCCCGGCAGAGTTGGGGGGCGCTTGTACGAGCGTGCCAGGCATCATCTGATCACAACGAAATTGAGCCCGCTCGGCCAATTCGTCCGTTGGCTGTTTCAGCAACAGAGTGTGCCGCTCGGCGAAAGCGGCTTCGCCGTTGCTTGCCGGCCGCCCCCGGTCAACGGTGCAAGCAACATCGACCCTCGTTTCAGCATCACATCTGCCGAAGGCGCATGGGGTTCTTGCGCAGCGCTCCTCGATGAGGCCGACGCCCGCAGCCGCCCCGGTAGCCGTATTCTTGGTGAGACAGCGGACGTTCGTGACGCAGAGCGGCGCATGTGTCTGTTGTTCCACGACTTAATGTGCGCGCAGTCCGAGCGCATTTTTCTCGCCCACATCATCGACGACAAATCGCTTGCATTGCCCGTCGTGACCGATGGCGCGCCGCTGACGCAGCGGCTGTTCGTGCGCTTCTTGTATCCGCTATGGAAGCGCCGTGTGCGGCGTTCGTACAAACTCGAACCGGCGCAGATCGAACAGGATTTGTGCGACGTGCGCGCAGCCTTCAGGGAGGCATGGGACTATTTAGGCAGTTTGCCGGCGACGCCCAACGCTGCCGCATTCAGAACCAGCCATGTGGCATTTACCGCTTTCAGCAGCCTTGTGCGTTTGCAAAGCAACTACGGCACGCACCTGCCCGCACTCGAAAATTGCAGTAAAGAGTTCGGGGCCATTGTGCGCGAATTTAATGCCCACCCGGCAGCAAGCCTCACAGCCGTCATGCCGCCAACACCCGATTTGACAGCCGACCCGCGTAACCCGCGGCTGAAACGCCGTGGCCTTCGCCGGAATCCACGGCTTCTGCTGGCGCTCGCCAGACTGGTGCGCCGCGTCTTCCCGGTTATCCGTTTCGGAAAGTTCGTCGTGCTGTCGCGGCACAAGCTTGCCGTCGAAGCGCTGGCTCGCGACGATGCGCTGCACATAGCCCCGATCAATGCCCGGCGCATCGCCGACGTCAATCACGGGACATTCATCCTTGGGCTCGACGCGGGAGCCCAGCACAGCGCCGAATATGCGCACCTCTATTCCGCCTACCGGCCCTACGACATCGATCGCGTCCGTAGCCTCGTCACGTTTGAGGCCACACGCCTGCTTGACGGCGCCGATGCCCGCGGCGGCACGATCGATGTCGTCAACAGCTATGCGCGCCTTGCAGCTGCGCGCACAGCCGTTACGCTGCTTGGCGTTGCCGGGCCCTCGGAAGCCGATCTCGTGCGCGTCATCCGCCGCATGTTCCAGCACACGTTTCTCAATCTCCGCGACACACCGGTGACGCGCGCCCGCGCCGTCGAGGCATCAGAAGAACTCAAGCAATGGATCATGGCCGAGATCGTGCGCCGCCGCGATCCCGCGCATAGCAAAGACGATTTCCTCGGCCGCATGCTCGACGCTGCACCCAAGCCGCATGACGCCGCTGCGCTCGATCTGATTCGGCGCAACATTTCAGGCATGCTCGTCGGCGCGATAGATACGACGGCCACCAGTGTCGCAAACATCGTCTACTGTCTCCTGACCAGACCGGACGTGCGCAGCCAGGTCGAGGCCGATATCGACTATCCGGTGCGCTTCCGTGCCTGGTGCTGGGAGATCTTGCGGCTTTGGCCGCATAATCCATTACTCCTGCGCCAGAGCGCGTGTCCCGTCCAAGTCGGTAACGCCGCCATCCGCCAGGACAAGCGAGTTGTCGCGTTTACGCTGGCTGCCATGCATGACCCCGAGGCATTTCCAAATCCCAAGCGCCTCGATCTCGGTCGGCCCGAGGCAAACTACCTGCATTTCGGTTCAGGTCTGCATGTCTGTGCCGGGCGCGATTTCAACCGGGTCCAGTTGCCTGAACTCGTGCGCCTGCTGCTGTTGCGCTCACCAAAAATGACCGGACGGCTCCGCTTTGAGGGCCCGTTTCCGGATGAGCTGATCGTCAAACTGAAGGCACGTTGAGCGGGAGGGGCGCGTCATGGCCCATGCGATGATTACCGTTGCCGTACCGATCGCGAACCAGGTTTCGGTTCACGATTTGCGCCGCCAGGTCGCGGACCTCGGCAATCTGCCGCGTGCCGATGTCAAATCCGCCTTTGACGCGACGGGATGCATTCACTTCGCTTGCCTCAACGTGGTGCCAGGGAGCCCGGGACAGCCGGGTTATCTCGTATTTGAGGTCTCCGGCGACGGCACTGATAAGCAGGTCATCGCCGCGCTCGACGCGCACGTGAGCCCGTTTCTGCTGCCCATCATGCGCGTGGCACTGGCCGAGAACGTTGGTGCCAGTCTCGGCGCGGTCTTGAAGGTTCATAAGCTTCGCGTCGGCACCGGTCCGCGTGCGGCGCCCGGCATTTCGCATGCAGGCACGCCGGGGCTATCATTGAAGCGTATTCGCGATGAGAAGATACTGGAACAGTTTGTCCGTCAGCAACTGGGCTCAGCGCCTAGCGACCTGCACGCACTGACAGTCGTCGGGGAAATCCGCGATAAGCTCAAAGCCAATGCGGATTTCGCCTGGGTCTTCGACAAGGACGAGACGCCCCATCTGCGCGCCGATCGCGGTCTCGGAGAAGCGGTCACAGGCCTCTTGTTCAAATCGAATCTGACGCCATGGCTCGCCACGACGCTGTTCGGCCTCGTGTTTTTCTTTTTCTACTACAACTCGTCGTTGCCTAAAGTCACACTGTGGGAGGTGGTGACAGAGCCGCTCAGTTTCCTCAATTCGCTGTGGGACGCGGCTTACGCTTATGTGTTCAGCGGCCGGTGGCTCGAGGCCTTGGCAGCGCTGGTCAAGAACCTCATCCTGGCACTTCTTTGCGTCGCCGGCGTCCTTGGGCTCATCGGCTGGCTGCTTTATTCGCGCCTGCGCCGCCACGAAAAGGCGGATAAGCCGAGAGACGTCGATCCGGACCCCGATGTCGTCAGCGCCATCATGGCGCGCGAGAACCTTGCCGCCCAAAACCATATGTTTGCTCTGTCGACGATGAAGCCGGGCCGCCTTAGGAAAATTCTGCTGCGCCTGTCGTTCTGGGTCATCGGACAACTATCGGCCCGGCTGTGGCGGCCAGGCCTCCTCGCCGACCTTGGCACCATTCACTTCGCCCGCTGGGTCTGGCTGCCGCACACCGACAAGCTGATGTTCAGCTCAAACTACGACGGCAGCTGGGAGAGCTACCTTGAAGACTTCATCACCAAGGCAAGCCAGGGGTTGACCGCGGTGTGGAGCAATACGGCTGATTTTCCAAAAACGAAGAACCTTTTTCAAAAAGGCGCGGAAGACGGTGACCGCTTCAAGCGCTGGGCCCGCAATCAGCAACTCCCCACACTGTTCTGGTACTCGGCTTATGAAGATCTGACGACGGACCTCGTGCGCAACAATGCC
>JANNSR010000013.1:0-3501 GCA_031402935.1 Hyphomicrobium sp.
GATATCGCGGACGCATTTGCGGCGCTCGGCTCTCACGACGCGGTGTTTGGACCTTCGCCCGATGGCGGTTATTGGCTCGTTGGCATGAAACGGCGGCCGCATGTACCGCGCGCGTTCGACAATGTGCGCTGGTCGAGCAAACATGCGCTCACTGATACGATCGCCAATCTCGAGGAATTTCGCGTTGCCCGGTTGCGAACGTGCGACGACGTCGACTATGCCGCCGATCTAATCCGCTTGGCGCCGCTTGTTGGACGGCGAGTTCCGCCACGCGGCTAGCCCTTGCCGCCGCGATGTTCTTCCAGTCGCGGCATGATCTCGACAAGGTTGCACGGGCGGTGGCGGGCATCGAGCTGAAATTTGAGAATGCCGTCCCAGGCGTCGCGGCAGGCGCCGGGCGAACCGGGTAAGCAGAAAATATACGTGCCGCGCGCCACGCCAGCGCAGGCCCGCGATTGCATCGTCGATGTCGCGACGGTCTGGTAAGACAGCATGTGAAACAGGATCGCGAAGCCTTCGATGTCTTTTTCAAATAGCGGCCGCACCGCTTCCGGCGTCACATCGCGGCCCGTGAACCCCGTGCCGCCCGTCGTGATCACGCAATCGATCGCCGGGTCGGCAATCCAGACTTCGACGGTTTTGCGGATCGCCGCCGTGTCGTCGCGCACCAGCGCGCGTGCGGCAACCGTGTGACCTGCCGCCTTGACGCGCTCTGCCAAGACATTCCCCGACTTGTCCTCGTTAGCGTCGCGCGTATCCGACATTGTCAGCAATGCAATGCGGATAGGCACGAACGCACGGGTTTCATCGATTCCAGCCATGGCTAGGTTCCTCGGCATGCGGGCAGCGCAGGCGTTGTCGCGCGTCCGGGCTTTGCCGTCCAGTTCGAGGCGCCGGATTTGAGGCGAGTGGCTTACTCGGCAGCCTCGGCCTGCGTGACGCGCCCACGGGCGACGCTGGCGCTGACAGGGACGCACAGATCGGCGCGAAGTTGCCCTGGCTCGAAACGGCGCGGGTCGTCGAGATAGATCGTGACCAGCGGCCGGTTGCTGTCGAGCTTAAGGCCAACTGGCGCCTCATACGACGCGTGCAGCCCGGCGACGCGCGCACTAATTTCGCTGTAATTGCCGACTTCGCGACGGCGGACGTACGGCCCTGCGGGCAATGTCAAAACGCCGAGCTCGCGCATGGCACGGTCTTCAAATTGCGGCTCAGCCACGATGCAGGCGTCATACCTGCACTTGTTGGCCGGCACAGATTGAGGATTATCGCGCGCCAAGCCAAAGCCGCGGCCCAGCGAAGAGCCAACGCCGTTTTGCTCCACCCAGGCCAGCAATTTGGCCCAGGCAGCGGGAATCGACTGGTCATACGCGCCCGTGACCCGCACATAGACGAGCCGTGCGGGGCGAAGGTAAACGAGACGGTTCAGCATCGTCATACGCCTTAAACATAAGTCACCGGGATTTCCGGCTTGCCGCCACTCTAAGCCCGCGATGCTCGAGGCGGCTTAAGTCAATATTTCAAATTTTATCTAATTGCGAAAAATCGGCAGCACCCGGCCGAAACCATGCAAATGCAGTTAACCGGCGGCTAACTCTCAGCCTGCAACTTGGCCCGGATCTGCAACATGTCGAGCCAGGCCATTTGCTTGGCGGCAGGCGTGCGCAACAAATATGCAGGGTGCAACGTCGCGATGGCCGCGACTGCTTTGCCGCCAACCGCTATGTCACGCCACTTGCCGCGCAGCCGCATGATGCCGTCGCTGACGCCAAAGACTTCCTTTGCTGCCGATCCTCCAACAGCGACAATGAACTCCGGCTTCACGAGTTCGATCTGGCGTTCGAGGAACGGCCGGCAGGCCAGCGCTTCCTGCGGCGTCGGCGTGCGGTTGCCGGGCGGGCGCCAGTAGACGATGTTGGTGATGTGAACGTCGGCTTCTGTAAGGCCGATCGCCGCCAGCATTTTGTCGAGCAGCTGGCCGGCACGGCCGACAAACGGCTTGCCTTCGATGTCCTCTTCCCGCCCGGGAGCTTCGCCGATCAGCATCACGCGGGCCGTTGCCGAGCCCCGGTAGAAGCATAGGTTTTTGGCGGTTGCCTTCAGCGTGCAGCCGTCAAAAGCCCGCAGCGCTGCCTCTAGGGTTTCGAGCGAGTTCGCAGCGCACGCGATGCGGCGGGCGTCAGTTCCAGCTTCGCTGGCGGCGAGCGGGGTTTGCGGGCGGGGGCGGATATCGAGCGCGGGCAACGCCGGTCTGGCACCGGATACAACCGGCGGCGTGGCTGGCGGTTGCGTGCGGTCCGGTTCACGCTGCAGTTCTGGCGGTTGCTGTTCGGGCCATTGAAAGCCAGTGCCTGGCGCGACGGGCCCTCGGGCCAGCCAGTCGATGGGCATGTCCGACAACGCCGCATCAACCCCGGCGGCTTGATACCAACGCAGCAGGTCGAGGGCGTCGTGGCTCGGGTCTATTGCTGCCATGCGGGCGGACACTAGAACGCCGCGGACACGAATGCACGCGGCGGCGCGCCGCTGGCCCCTTGGCTTGACGCTTGCGGGGCAGCAACCTAATCGAACAGAAGCGCGTAATAAGGCTTTGAGAGGGCTCGCAATGGCAACGGACGTCGATAGCTTGCCGCCACGGGAGGCGATGGATTTCGACGTTGTCATCGTCGGTGCCGGCCCGGCTGGCCTTTCGGCCGCGATCCGCTTGAAGCAGCTGGCAGTGTCGCGGGGATCGGAAATTTCCGTCGTCGTGCTTGAGAAGGGTTCCGAGGTCGGCGCCCATATTCTGTCGGGCGCCGTCATCGACCCCATCGGCCTCAACCGGCTGATCCCCGACTGGAAGGCCAAGGGCGCGCCAATCGACACGGAAGTTACCGAAGATCGCTTTTTGGTGCTCGGCCCATCGGGCGACGTCAGATTGCCGAACTGGCCGATGCCGCCGCTGATGAAAAATCACGGCAACTACATCGTCAGTCTTGGCGCGGTGTGTAAATGGCTCGGCGAGCAGGCGGCCGAACTTGGCGTTGAGATTTATCCGGGCTTTGCCGCAAGCGAAATTCTTTATGACGAAAAAGGCGCGGTCACCGGCGTTGCGACCGGCGACATGGGCGTCGGCCACGATGGTCAGCCGAAAGACAGCTTCGTGCGCGGTATGGAACTGCGTGGCAAGTACACATTGATCGGCGAAGGTGCGCGCGGATCGCTGGCGAAGCAGTTGATCAAACGCTTCAAGCTCGATGACGGCCACGAGCCGCAGAAATACGGCATCGGCCTCAAGGAACTCTGGCAGGTTGCGCCTGAAAAGCACAAGCGCGGCCTCGTGCAGCACACGTTCGGCTGGCCGCTCGATACCAAGACCGGCGGCGGCTCGTTCCTCTATCACTACGGTGACAATCTGGTTTCCGTCGGCTTCGTCGTGCATCTGAATTACGCCAACCCGTACATTTCGCCCTATGACGAATTCCAGCGCTTCAAGACGCACGCCGCCATCCGCGACGTGTT
>JANNSR010000014.1:0-6294 GCA_031402935.1 Hyphomicrobium sp.
GGCGCCGCAGTTCGCGGTCGCGATCAAGCGCCTCAGGTATTTTTTCGTCAACTCAGAAAAGACCCGCGCCGATCTTCTAAAACACGCCAGGGATGACGCCGATATCCGCCTCTATCGTCCGTCGGTCGCCAATCCGTTCGCGCTCGATAGCCGCACGCGCGCGGCGATGCCCGATACAGCAAAGCCGTTGCGGCTCGTCAGCCTCGGGACGGTCGAGCCGCGCAAGAACTACGCTGCCGCGATCGCCATTCTCGATGCGCTGCGCAGCCGCCATGATGCGAGGGCCGAACTTCACATCATCGGCCGCGCCGGCTGGGGCGAAGATGGCGCGGCAATTGCCCAACATCCGGGCGTCACGGTGCACGGTTACCTTGCCGCCAGCGACGTCAAGCGGGTCATGGATACCGCCGACGTGTATCTCAACACCTCGCATGACGAGGGCCTCGGCCTGCCGCTGCTCGAGGCGCAATTCGCGGGGCTGCCGGTTGTCGCGCCTGATCAAGCCGTATTCCGCGAAGTGTTGGGCGCGTCGGGTACATTCATCGATCCCGCAGCGCCCGAACGCGCCGCCGAATTGATCGCAGCACTTAACTCTGTGCCCGGCTGGCGCGCGGCGCAGTCTGCGTCCGCCCTCGCTAACGTTGCGCGATGGAATGCGCTGGCAGCGCAAGACCTAGCCGCCGCGCGCACCGTCTTTGACCCTTGCGAAGCAAAGGCGACGGCATCCCTTTCTGCTGCGCGCGCCACATGAGCTTTTGTCCGCGAACAGTACTGACGCGGCGCGGTTTCGCAACCGGCTTCGCCGGCTTAGGCTTGGCCGCGGCGTCACCAATCCCGTTTACCGCCGCCGCCGAAGCAAAATCACTCGGTGCGCTTGCCGCTGACAAAGGCATTCTGTTCGGGGCGTCGTTCGCGGTGCACGAGCTCGACCGCCCCTACGGCGCCCGTTACGCCGAAATCTACGAGCGCGACGCCCGCATACTGACCAGCGAGCTCGAATTCAAGATGTCGTCGTTGCGCCCCGCCGCCGACAAGCTCGATTTCACCGGAGCCGACCGCCTCGTCGATTACGCCACGCGGCGGCAGATGCAGGTGCGCGGCCACACACTGATCTGGAACGACGATCTGCCCGATTGGATCAAGCGGCTCACGGCAAACGAAGTCGAGCAGCTGCTCGAAACCCATCTGATGACGATCCTCGAACGCTACCGCGACCGCGTTGGCAACTGGGATGTTGTCAACGAGCCGATCGGCCCGTGGGACCGGCAGCCCGGCAATCTGCGCGCAGGGCCGTATCTCGCGGCGCTTGGCGAAGACTACATCTCGCGCGCCTTCGCGCTTGCGCGCTCGTTCGCACCTAACGCGACGCTCGTCCTCAACGAAGCCCAGACCGAGACCGACGACCAGAACGGCGCAACGTTCCGCTCCAGCTTGATCGCGCTGTTGAAGCGCCTCAAGGACAAGGGCGCGCCGGTCGATGCGGTTGGCCTACAGAGCCATCTGAAGTTTACAGCGGCCTATGACTATCCGGCCATCACCGGTTTTGTCAGCGACATCGCGGCGCTCGGCTTCGCCGTCCACATCACCGAACTCGACGTCAACGACACCGGCGCACCGGGTCCGATCTCGGCGCGCGATGCCGCAGTCGCCGATCTCTATGAGCGCTATCTGAACGCGGTGTTGCAGGTACCTGCCGTCAAAATCGTGCAGCTCTGGCAATTGGCAGACCCGGCGAGTTGGATGCGCGATCCTATCACCGCAACCAAGCTCGGCATCCGCGCCAAGGCTCGCCCGCTGGTCTACGACGACGCCTTCCGCAAGAAACCGGCTTGGGACGCCATTGCCCGCGCGTTCGAGGCGGCGCGGGCGCGCTAGAATTTAGATCAATGACAGAGCAATGAAGCTCCCTCTCCCCTTGGGGAGAGGGCCGGGCCTGTCCTTGGCGACTGCCGAGGGTGAGGGGCTATTCAGTTGCAGCAGTGAACTGCCCCCTCATCCGGCCGCAATTCTTTGGCGCCTTCGCGCCGGGCGGCCACCTTATCCCCAAGGGGAGAAGGATGCGCGGCGACTTGTCCACGTTAAGCCGCGAAAACGCCGGCCTTTGCGAAGCGGCGGCGCTGGATGGCACGGTGGTTGTCATAGACCTTGGCAAGCTGCGTCGCGGGCGTGAATTCGCCGACTTGCGCCGCAACGCCCTCGGGCGTGATGGTGCCTGCGCGGATTTTGTCATGCGTGGCTGCGAACGCATCCGCCAAGCGCACCGCCATATCATCGGCGTTGTCCGATCGCGCAACAAGCGCGCCCGACACGCCTTCCTTGATGACGCTCGCCAGCTGCGGCAGGTGGATCGCACACACCGGACGGCCCGCGCCAATCGTCTCAAGCACCGAGAACGGCATGCCCTCGAACTCCGACGTCAGGATGCCTGCGTGCACATTCGATAGCACTTCCGCAACGCCCGCCGCGCTTTTGAATCCGTGCAGCACGGACATGTCCTCGATCGCCGCGAACTCGGGAAAACGTCTGGGATCGCTGGTGCCCATGTAATGAAATTCGACGCGCCCCTGCAAACCGGGACCAAGCTTTTCGCGCAATCGTGCCATTGTTTTGAACATCAGCGACGGCACCTTGAAGAGATCGAGCCGGCCAGCGAATGCGACGCGAAACCCTTCAGCCGGATACGGCGCCGGCTTGAACATGGTTGTGTCGACCCACGTCGACTGGGTGCCGATTTTATGCGCGTTTGCTGGATAGGTTTCGCGGATGCGCTCGGTGATGATCGGGTTGACGCACATGAACTTGTCGCACGACCTCACAGCCAGCCACTCGTTGATGTTGTGGACGTAGCGGTAGCTTTTCAGCAGCGAATCCATCTGCAGCTTCGGCGCGCCCTCGCCATGCAGCATCTGCACGAACGGCACGCCGAGGCCTTTGACCAGCGTCGCGAACTCGACGCGTTGCAGATCGACGCTCACCGGTTTCTGCTTCAAGGCGCGGCGCACGGCCGGTAGATGCCTGACAAGCGCTTGCATGAACTGGAAATTGATCGATTCTTTCAAACTCTTGGCCGCTTCGCGGGCTTTGTCCTCCGGGTAGTGCAGCACGGGAAGAAAATCGAACGCCTTGCCGCGGAACGTCTCTTGGGCGATCTGGCCGAGCGGCAGCTTGCCCGTTGCATCGACGCCGATCATCAGGAACGAAAAGTCCGGCGGTAAATGCCCCAGTATGTCGCGCACGAACGTCTCGAGGCCGCCAACCTTGGCACCGAGCGGATCGAACGAATGGATGACGCAAAGGCGGTAAGGTTGCATTTTTTCGGAAACGTCCTGAGCTTCGCGTGCTTAGCCTATAGCAGTGCCGCCGTACCATACGAAGTTCATGCCACGGCGGCGCTTGGCGTGCACGCTTGCCCGGTTATGGTTCATACGCGCAGCATCGCCCGAGCCTTATCAAGCCCAATCGCCGCCGCCTGCGGATAGAGCGCCGCAAGCGCCAAAGTATATACTGCCGCGCCCACCATAATCGCGATTGCCAGCGACAGCGCCGTCGCCGCAACAGGGATAACGCTCAGTGCAAGCAGCATCGCTCCTGTTGCCACAGTGATGCGCAAAAGATGCTCAACGGGAAAGGTAAACTGATGAATGTAAGCGCCGCACGCCAGCGTCGCGACAAGCGCAATCAGAGCACCGATTGCGGCGCCAATAACGCTGCCTGGAAGGCCAAACGCGATCAGTCCTAGACTACCCCCCACAATCGTCAAAAGCCCGTCCAGCGCGTCGTTAGCCAGCGGCACGCGCGTCTCTTCCCGCAGCAGGAAAACCTGTTCGCCAAAATGAATGCGCATATTTCTTGCCGCACCCGCGATGATTGCCCACGGCAGCACCGTCGCGGTCATGGCGCGGAACGGCTCGGCGACGATGCGCTCGACGAGAGGCGTCGAAATGGCCCACAGGCCGGCGGCGGCGGGGCTGAGAATGGCGAGCAGCAGAATGCCGTTGCGGATAAGTTGAGCTTGTCCTTCCGCCATGCCGTGGTCGCGCGATTTTGTTACCGCGAGCGGGAATGCCGCCGCCGTCACCAGCATGGCTGCGAAGGCTGCCGCCCGCAGTCCCAAACCCCAGCCGACGGTGACGAGACCGACGGCGGCCGCGCCTTCCTGCTGTTCGATGACGAAGCGCAGGCCGTTGTTGGCCAGCCAAACAAACAGCCCGCCGAGCACCAGCGGCATGCCGTAGCGCAGTGCGACAGCGATCATGTCGCGCGAGATCGCGAAAGGCTGCATGCCGAAAGAGAGACGTTTGAAGGCGTAAAGCAGCGCGATCGTTTGTGCCGCCGCATAGCCCCACAGCACGCTCGCTGCCGTCGGCGCCACGTGAGTCACCAAAAGCAGCCCGAGCACCAATCCCAGCACCGGCCAAGTAATCTGCAACACCGTATACGTCAGCGTGTCCGCGCTTGTGCGGGCGCGGTCCGCCAGATGCGTCGCGACCGTGCGCGAAACCCCATAGGCGACGGACGCCAGCAGCAGCGACCCGTTCCAGCGCGCATCGATGAACAACGGCAGCGTCAGAATGCCGAGCGTCGCGCCGATGATCGCGGCAATCATGACGCCGCTTTCAGTATTCAGAAACGCTTTGCGCGAGGCATCTCCCGCCGCGCCATCGAAGTAGCGCATGGTATATAGTGTGAACCAGAACAGCGCGATCGTATAGGCGAACTCCTGCGCCGCCGCGATCAGCGCGAACACGCCCATTTCTTCGGGGCTCAAGAAATACGTCCACAGGATGATCGAGATGAACTGGACCAGCGGCCCCAGCACCTGCGCGGGCAAATACAGCAGCGTTTGACGGAGCAGCATACGGCCTGAACTTGCTAGACTTGTATTGGCGTCGATATGGCGGAGCGCCCTATCTAGCCGCTTGTCCGCAAATATGCGAGCCTTGGTGGTTCGCTTAGTTAGCCGTCATCGGCGCGTGTCTGAGAAGGGCGATTGCGGATGCGGATAGCGATCCATCTCGACCGAGCGCGGCTGTTCCGCTGGCATCTCGTGCTGATCGAGGCGCTGCGCGCCGCCGGTCATGATGCCTATGTCTCCTTTCGGGACACCTCCGAGCCGCTGCCGACCTCGCTGACCGCCATTCTCGATTTTGATCGCGTGCGCACCCGCGCCGGGTCCGACCGCTTATCGACACGCATGGCACCAGATGCGTTCGCGGCCTTTGGCGATGGTAGTCTGAACACAGTTGCGGCGGAACTCACGCTCGATCTCGCGACATCGGCCAAGGTCGTGCGCCTCGCAGGCCGCGTGCTGCGCCCAACCTTTGACGGCTCGCCGAAGGACACCGCACTGTTCCACGCCCTGTTCGACGGCCGCGCGCCGCAACTCGCCTGCGCCGACACGCAAGAGCCGGGCATCTGGGATATTGGACTGCCGGCGCTTGAAGCGCCAACGCGCCTCGCGACGTCGTTCGATCAAACGGCGTCGCGCCTTGTTGAAGGCGTGGTGCGCACGATTGCGCGGATCGCTGCTGGCGAACGCGCGCCCGTCGCAGGCGGCCCTAACGCGGCGGCGAAAGGCGCATCCTCAATTCTGCGCTCGGCCGGTCATTTTGCGTCAGACCGCACGGCGCGCAAATTCGAGCGCGCCCGCGACCGGCTGGTCGGCAACGCTCCGCGCTGGCACGTGGCGTGGCGCACGATCACCGATGCCAGCGAACCGCCGCAAGCGGGCACCCTCGATCTCGCCGACTTCCGCATTCTGCCCGACGGAGGTCAGCGCTTTTTCGCCGACCCGTTTGTGGTCGTGCACCAGAGCGTGCGCCACGTTTTCGTCGAGGAACTGCCCGACGCGACCGGCACCGGCGTCATTTCACATTTCACGATTTCCGATGACGGCAGCGCAACCGCGCCGCGCGTCGTGCTGGCGACGCCGCATCACCTGTCGTATCCGTTCGTGTTCGCGCGCGATGGCGAAATATGGATGCTGCCCGAGAGCGCGGCGGCGGGCGGGCTCGACGTCTATCGCGCCGACGCGTTCCCCGACCGCTGGGTCAAGCACGCGCGCCTGATCGAAGGGCGGCTGCACGACGCAACGCTGTTTGAACACGGTGGGCTGTTGTGGATCGCTGCCGGGTCAGAGGCCTTTCAAAGTTCGACGTGGGACGCGCTGGCGCTCTACTGGTCGGAAACGCTTGATGGGCCGTGGCGGCCGCACGCGAAAAACCCGGTCGTCGTCGATGCCCGTGCGGCCCGGCCCGCCGGACCGTTGTGGCGCGCGGGCGGCCAACTGTATCG
>JANNSR010000015.1:0-33693 GCA_031402935.1 Hyphomicrobium sp.
ACAGACCAATTCCGGCGAGTGGACCTAAGAAGAGCCAAGTCGCGACCGCTCCTAGAACGCCGATGACGAGTGCAAGTGCTGTGACGAGATTCATGATGTCCTCCTTCAAGGATCAATTCAGTCCCATTGTCCCGAGGAAGACAAAGCCAGGCATGCCAAGTCGATGCCTGAGCGAACCAAAAAAAGCGGGCCGCTGTTACGCACTCTCGTGTTTTTTAGATTTCCTGATTCTCTCTTCCCCGCACACAATGTACAAAAAATGTGCAAAATTGTCATGGCATCCGTTGATACGATGACCGAAATGCATGCCCATGATTAATTCTGCGGCAGTTTACGACAACCGCCGTTGTCAGGTGACTTCCGCAATCGCGTCCCATCCCCCATATTCCCCCCATGTCCCGCCTGACCTGGACCCGGCTTTTCGGACCGGCTATGTTTTTTCTAAGAAACGCCGGATGACGGTGGTCAGTCGTCGTGCGTCCTTGGTTTCACAGTCCCAGATGACCAGCACGCGCCAGCCTGCGGCGACCAAAGCAGCGATGTTGTCCGCATCCCGCGCTGCGTTGCGCTGCAGTTTAGGAACCCAGTAGGCCGTGTTTGATTTCGGCGAACGCGCGTCGAGGCAGCTCGCCTTTGGATGCAAGTGCCAAAAGCAGCCGTGAACAAAAATGACTTTATGGCGCGGGCCAAAGACGAGATCGGGTTTTCCGGGGAGGTCTTTGCGGTGCAGCCGGTAGCGATAGCCGAGGCCGTGGACGAGGCGGTTTAGCTGGGATCGAGTACTGAGATGAACACCTTCTTTTCAGGATACAAGGCGTTCTCCTCGCCGTTTTGCTCTTCCCGTTTCTCTGCGTCCCAGACCCCAATCGCACCTGACGCGACCGCAAGGAAATCGAGACCGTGAACATCACAGTAGTGACCCAGGTTACAAATCAGGTCGCTCACGGCACATTTTCGTTCTATCTCCTGGTCTAACCCGGTCTCTTCGCAAAAAATTTCCAACGCATTCTCGGCCCATTCTGCCCGGTCCGAATTGTTGGGATAGTCATCAGCGAACTTGCGTGGCTTGATCGACATGAAGCCTCCGACCGTTGTTTGATCAAGTAAGGGAAATCATACCCCGTCACAAAACAGCGAAAGAATTCGCGATCACATTGCGAAATATGACAAGGAAAGGTACGGAATGCATCGCCTCATGCGAGTTGCCGGCAACTTTATTCGCTCGGTCCAAAGATGAAAGCCGTCCTGCAAACAAAAATCAGCCCGGCCTACGACGACGTTCCAGAGCAATTTTATCATTTCCCGCGCACATACTTGAACCAAATCAAAGCAGCGATTGGAGATTGGATTGTCTACTATGAACCAAGGCGTTCAACGGGAGATATTCTAAGCCGCGGAGGCCGCCAGTCTTACTTTGCCGTTGCTCAGATCGTGGGCCTCCGTGAAGATTCTGGCCGCGAAGGACACTACTATGCGGACATCAGCAACTATCTCGATTTCGACCGAGCGGTACCGTTCAGGGAAGGGGATCACTTTTATGAATCTTCCATGAAGGGAGTTGACGGACGCACTAATCCAGGCTCGGCGCAACGAGCGGTCCGCAACATGCCGGACCTAGAGTTTGAATCGATACTTCGCGCGGGCTTTGCTGCGGATATCGAGTCTGCGAAGGCTCGTTCAATTGACAATAGCCCTGGTGCCTATGCACCTGGGTTCGCCGAACCACAGGCAGACTTCAATCGGCCACTGATCGAAAATACCATCACCCGACCTTTCAGAGACGCAGCGTTTACGCGCCAGATTCAAGCTGCATACGGTCAGCGTTGTGCCATGACCGGTCTACGGATCATCAACGGCGGTGGACGCTCGGAAGCTCAGGCAGCTCACATCCGACCTGTCGCAGACTCAGGACCCGATTCTGTCCGCAATGGCGTCTCATTGTCATCCACGTTTCACTGGATGTTTGATCGCGGCCTTATCGCGATTGACGATGATTTCAAAATCTTGAAAGCCAAGAAATTGCTGCCCGAGCAGGCGGATCGCATGCTCAATCCATCCGGCCTTGCTATTGTGCCAACCGACCCCAGATTTCAACCACACACGCAGTTTCTGCGCTATCATCGAGAGCAGATCTTCAAGGGTTGAAGAGCGACCGATTTGATCTAACGGTCCACTTCCCCCATATTCCCCCCATGTCCCGCCCCCCAAAATCCTCATCTCCCAAATCCGTCCGCACCTCACGCGTGCGCTCCGGCAAGCCGTCGGCGCCGCCGATGGAAACAGCGACCGGAACGCCGGGCTTTGGCGAGTCTCCGCAGTCCGCTTTCACGGTCAACGGCCCTCTCGGCGCAGGCCCCCTCACACCAGCCCTCTCCCCGAGGGGAGAGGGGGACGTTCGCGGCGCCTCGCCCGGCGCCAACCGAGACGCGCACGGATTGCCCACCCTCCCAGCGCTCCGCGGTGGCGCGCCGCGTCCGCCGATGGGGGCTGAAAGTCTCAGCGATACGCTCAACGCGCTGCTGACCAAACCGGCCGAGCGCAGCGATCGCGCCAAGGAAATCCTCGCCCGCCAGCCACTGATGGCCTCGCATCCGATCGTCGCCGGCACGACTCCGCAGTTCGTACCGCACCGCCCCGAACGCCCGGAAAAAAGCCAAGGCGGCGTGCCGTTCAAAATCGTCTCCGAGTACACGCCGAAGGGCGACCAGCCGCAGGCCATCAAGGAACTCGTCGAGGGCGTCGGCAAACAGGAACGCAGCCAAGTGCTGCTCGGCGTCACCGGCTCCGGCAAGACCTTTACGATGGCGCACGTCATCGAGGCGACGCAGCGCCCGGCACTGATCCTGGCGCCGAACAAGACGCTGGCGGCCCAGCTCTACGGCGAGTTCAAGAGCTTCTTCCCCAACAACGCCGTCGAGTATTTCGTGTCGTACTACGACTATTACCAGCCCGAAGCTTACGTGCCGCGCACCGACACTTACATCGAAAAAGAAGCCTCCGTGAACGAACAGATCGACCGCATGCGCCACGCCGCGACGCGCTCGCTGCTGGAACGCGACGACGTCATCATCGTCGCGTCCGTGTCGTGCATCTACGGTATCGGCTCGGTCGAAACCTACACGGCGATGACGTTCACCGTGAAGCAGGGCGAAAAGCTGTCACGCGATCAGCTGCTGGCCGATCTCGTCGCCTTGCACTACCGCCGCAACGACGCAAACTTCCAGCGCGGGGCGTTCCGGGCCCGCGGCGATACGGTCGAAGTGTTCCCGGCGCATTTGGAAGACCGCGCCTGGCGCTTTTCGCTGTTTGGCGACGAGGTCGAAAGCATCGTCGAGTTCGATCCGCTAACGGGTGCGAAGACAGATGAGCTCTCGCTGGTGAAAATCTACGCCAACTCGCACTACGTGACGCCGAAGCCGACGCTGCAGCAGGCGATCAAATCGATCAAGACCGAGCTCAAGGCCCGCCTCAACGAAATGTATGACGCGGGCAAATTGCTCGAAGCCCAGCGCCTCGAACAGCGCACCACGTTCGACATGGAAATGATGGAAGCGACGGGATCGTGCGCCGGCATTGAAAATTATTCGCGCTATTTGACGGGCCGCAACCCCGGCGATCCGCCGCCGACGCTGTTTGAATATCTGCCCGACAACGCGCTGGTGTTTGCGGATGAAAGCCACGTTACCGTGCCGCAAATCGGCGGCATGTTCCGCGGCGACTACCGGCGCAAGGCGACGCTGGCCGAGTATGGCTTCCGGCTGCCGTCGTGCATGGACAATCGCCCGCTGCGCTTTGAAGAATGGGACGCGATGCGGCCGCAGTCGGTGTTCGTGTCGGCGACGCCGCAGGTCTGGGAACTCGAACAGACCGGTGGCGCCTTTGCCGAGCAAGTCATCCGGCCGACCGGCTTGATCGACCCACCCGTCGAGATCCGTCCTGCCAAACAACAGGTCGATGACCTGTTGGACGAAGTGCGCCAAGTCGCGCTTAAAGGCTACCGCACGCTTGTCACCGTGCTCACCAAACGCATGGCTGAGGACCTGACCGAATACATGCACGAGAGCGGCATTCGCGTGCGCTACATGCATTCCGACATCGAGACGCTGGAGCGCATCGAGATCATCCGCGATCTCCGCCTCGGCGCCTTCGATGTGCTCATCGGCATCAACCTGCTGCGCGAGGGCCTGGACATCCCCGAATGCGCGCTGGTCGCCATTCTGGATGCTGACAAAGAAGGCTTCCTGCGCTCGGAGACATCGCTCGTTCAAACCATCGGCCGCGCCGCACGCAACGTCGATGGCAAAGTCATCCTCTACGCCGACCAGCTGACAGGCTCGATGCAGCGTGCCATTGCCGAAACCGACCGGCGGCGTGAAAAGCAGGTCGCCTACAACACCGCCAACGGCATTACCCCCGAGAGCATCAAGCGCAACATCCATGATGTCATGTCCAGCGTCTACGAGCAGGATCACGTCACCATCGATGCCGGCTTGGATGGCAGCGACGCGCCGCTCGTCGGTCACAACCTGGCGAAGGTGCTCGAAGATATGGAGCGGCGCATGAAGAACGCCGCCGCCGATCTTGAGTTTGAAACGGCGGCGCGTCTGCGCGACGAGATCAAGCGATTGCGCGAAACCGAGTTGGCAATCGCCGATGATCCATTGGCGCGGCAATCGGATATCGACGACCGCACCGGCGGCTTCAAGGGCGCGCGCAAGTACGGCGCGAGCGCGAATATGCCTGCTACGGAAAAGAAATCTCGCATCAAGACCGAATACGAACCCGTGCAGCCGTCAAACGCGCAGTCAACATCACGTATCAAGAAGCCGTCGCTCGACGACATGGGACCCGGCACCGACCGGCCAGTGCCGCAAAGAAGTCCCCTCTCCGCGAGGGGAGAGGGTCATAGCCTGCCCCGGACCCGATCCGGGGGTGAGGGGCAGCCGCCGCCTCGCGTCGTCAATGTTGACCCACGCACCAAAGCCGGAGCCTTCGGCGAGAAGATCGCGGGCCCGCACAAGCCGACACTCGACGAGATGGGCCCGCACGCCTCGCTGCCGGTGAAGAACGCGACAGGGCCGCTACCGTCAAAGCCCGCAGCCCCGGCGCGCACTCATGAATTCGACGGCGCGGGCGAAAAGAAATCCCGTCGCGGACGGCCGAAAAAGACCGGGCGGCCGGGAGCTTAAGTGCGATGTCACCTAATTTATAGGGCAGCCCGCAACGAACTCGAATGCCATGCAGCGCTTGTCAGTCGCTACCGGAAGTCCGCACGGCTCCTAACCTAGAAAATCAACCCGCCATCACCCGCGTGAGCTGCAATGACCGCGTGTTCTGCAGGTTCTTGAGGATCATCAACAGCGTATCGCGCACGGCTTCATCGACGTTCTCGACGAAGTGGTCGTGCTCGCCAAGGCTGGCATTGACCCATACGAGCGTGCCGGCCGTCACCCGCCAGCTGCCGAAGTATGTGCGGCCCCTCAGAATCGTCACGCCGGCACCCGTTAGGCCCTCGCGCGCTTGAAAGCCCGAAAGACCGATCTCGGGGATGTCGAGCAGGCGATCGAGAAGCTGGAGATCAAGCGGCGCAATTTTCTGCATGGGTGTAAGCACCGGTACGGACTGACAGTAAATATCACTCAGTCATACCCGGCGAAGATTGCGTAAACGTTGATCACGGCACGTTAAGGCGGCTGCTACGCTCGTGATCTGCCGGATTTCCGGTTAATGGGCATTCACGATTGGCCGCTGCCGAGGCGGCCGGCCATCGAGTCCCGCACTGCAAAACGCCGCCTGCAGATGGGTTGCTGACAGCGCTGCTTAGACCCCGTAATACTTGCTGCATTTGAGACTGGCATTTTCGGGTGGGCGTCATGCGGAAAATGTTTTCGATCCTCAACCGCCACGCGCTGTTCGCCGTTCCGGTGCTTTTTTTCGTCTTTGCCTCGATCTCGGGGTGGATCGGCGTCAGGTACGGCTTTCACAATCTGTTTCGCGATCACCCCGGCGAGTTCTGCCCGGGCATAAACTCGACCAACGTTCTGTGCGACGCCATCTGGGCCAAGGAGTGGTGGAAACTTCCTTTCACAGACCTTCTCTCACAACTGACGGGCCGCGCCTTCTTCACCTCGACCAATTTCCAGAATGGCGCCTTCGGGACCGCCCTGATGGGCGTCATCTGGGCCGTCTTCATCCTGACCTACGAACTCGAGAATCCGCCGCACAAGACCCACCCGATCCGCCGCGCCGGCAGTGTGATCTGGCCTGGCGTGTGTTTGCTGTCAGTTCTGTTCGTCGTCATTCCGGTCCAATTGGCGATCGCCAGTTCGCTGACCGACTGGGTTTTCTACGGCCTGCATTTCAAGTTTCATGTGTGGGGTCTGATCCAGACGCTCGGCGGCGTTGCCTTCGCGCTCGCTATCGTCTGGGGCGTGCTGCGGACCGTTATCGCGGTCTCGATGCGCATCCGCTATCCGCAACTTGCAACCGCGAGCGCCGTCTGTGCCGTGATCGTGGCCTTGTTCTGGTTCGTACTGCCGCTGATGCCGGGCTCTGCCGTGTTTCTGTCGCTGGCAACGCTGACGCTGATCTACGGCGGCTGGTTGCTGGTGCCGAAGGGGGCGCAATTCGGCGTGCTCGCGGCGTTGGTGGCTGTCGTAACTCTCGGCCAAGGCGCCGAATTCAAAAACCGCTTCCCCAGTCTCGCCCCTTACTACGCCGACGGCGCTAAGCGGCCGGAGATTGCAAGCCTGGACACCCAGGGCCGCAAATCCGCAACGGTGGACGATACCCTCAAAGCCAACCTGCTCGATCCCGTCGATGTCTTGAACCCCTGGCGCGACCGTTTTCAATTTTTCGATGCCCAGCGCAAACCGGTGTTCATTGCCGTTGCGGCGTCGGGCGGCGGCTACCGGGCAACATATTGGACGGCTCTCGTCCTCGACCACCTGACCGGACGCTATCCAGCGTTACCCGGTACGCCCGGTATGGCCGACAGCTTCCAGCTTTTCACCGGCGCCTCGGGCGGTATGGTGGCATCCGCCTACTTCGTCGCAACCCGCAGTGCCGCCATAGCGGGATCGCAAAAGCCGGGGCTGCTGACCGCGATCGATCAGGATATCCGCGCTGCAGCCGATGGTCCGGCGACCTGGGAAACCGCGTTCCGGAACGCGCGCAGGGATTCCCTGACACCTGTCGTGCAGAAATGGCTGCGCAGCGATGTGCCGCGATTTTTCTGGCAGGGCGGCGGCGGCAGCGGCGATCGCGGCACCGAGCTCGAAGCCCAGTGGCGCACGCTGAACGAGAAGCCGTTCGGCGGTCTGTTGAATTGCGCCAGGAGCGGCTGGTGTCCATCGATCATTTTCTCGCCAATGCTGATCGACAGCGGCCGGCCGCTGTTGATTTCCAACATCGAACTCTCGGATTTGGCTCAATCCGATCAGCGCGGCGTGCAATTTTTCCGCCTGTTCCCTGACATGCAGGATACGCTGACACTGGCAACGGCCGCGCGCATGAGCGCTTCGTTCCCGTACGTCGCACCGGCGACCGAATTGCCGACCAGCCCAAGCGACCGCGTCGTCGATGCCGGGTACTACGACAACGACGGCATCGGTCTTGCTGCCGCCTACCTGCACAGCCCGAAGGTCGCCAAATGGATCAAGGACAATGCGTCTGGCGTCATTCTGCTCCGCGTCAACGCCTTCGCGCCGCAAACGCTCAACGGCGGCAACGACAACGCCTGCTTCACCGCGCCGCCAACCGCTGACGGCTGGCTGTCGCGGATCAGTGCCCGCGTCGGTCGCGGTTTACGTTTCTTGAGCAGCCCGATCGAAGGCGCCTATCGCGCCCGCGACACCGCCAGCCGTCTCGCCAACGGCCAGCACGTGCAAGGCTTGAAGCTATTGTACGGCGACAATTTTTTCCTATCCGCCGAAATCGCCTATCACGGCTTTGCGTCGGAGAGCTGGTTGCTGTCAGAGGCCGAGTTGCGCGATATGCGTAACGATCTCGAACGCTGCAACTCGATTGAGTTCGGAAACATCCGCGATTTCTGGAGCAATCGCATCCGGCAGCCGGTTGCGAAAAACCCGTGAGCGTGCACGCGGCTTGTTCACTTTAATATCGTTATATATTCTATTTTTGTTCTTGCATTGAAAAGATGTATCTGCCAGTCTTAAGGCGTCTCAAGAGCGGGAGGCCCGAAATGTCCGATGAGCACTTGGCATGGGAGAGTTTTTCGTGGCGGTCCGGCGCCGAAACCTATCGCTTCGACATTCAGGATCATGGCTTGATCGGCAGCCTCAGTGTTTCCGACGGGCGGCGGTTCGCACTTCCTGTGGTCGTATGGGAGGCACTGTTTGATGCCGTTAAGACCAACCGCAAAGCCAAAGTGAAAGCCGAGGAAAACTTGCCGCCGCGATACGGCGCCCGCTGGACGGGGCAGGAAAGCGACGAACTCGCCGCCAAGTTCAAATCAGGCCGTTCGATCGACGACCTCGCGCGCGAACATGCGCGCACCGTTTGGGCCATCGAAGGTCAGCTTGCCAAGCTTGGTCTGTGGGATCGTATCGAGCGCCGCAGCGTCGCGTGAGAACCCCGCCGCGCGCACTCAGCACTTCTTCAGGGTCGCTGCCAGTTCGCGGAAAACTTCTGATTTCTGCGGCATGACGGTAACGGACTGATCGCATCCCTGCCCGGCAACCGCCATTCTGGCTTGAAAAAACCGTCCCTGAAGCTCGACTTCGAAACCCGTGGCTGTGACGTTGCCGGCGACGGTACCGTCGATCTCGTTGATCTTGTCCTGCCAGCGTCCGGTGACTTTTCCGCCACTGACCAGAAGCTCGGTCGCGGCGTGCAGCTTGAAATCGGCGCCGTTGTCGCAGCGCAGGTTCTGCTGCATGCCTGGCCCATCCTTTTGCGGCAGGTAGGTCACGACACATTTGAAATTCGCCGGCTGGCCCGACGTTTGCGTCATGACCGCATTGCCAACCCAGCGCCCTGCCAGTCGCGCCAAGGGATCTGCATCGCCATCGAGGGGTTGCGCCGCCATATTCTCATTGGGCACAAAGCTCGAAAGCGCGAGGACTGCCACCGCAGCGGCCACGCGAACCTGACCCATGACGAACTTCCCCTCTGTGCGATGCCCGTAGCACCCGCGATAACCCGGCGCGACGATTGCTGTTTTCAGCGGTGCCGTGGTTGCCGCTGCCCGCCGACCGCTGGAGAGTTGACGTTGCGCGGCAAAGACGCCGCTTTCGGGGCCGCAATGGGGAAACTTCGGGCATCGCTTCGCGCCTGGCGTTAGCGCCGAAGTAACAACGACCGCGAGAATAATGCTGGCCCTGTCTTGCGCTAGCCACCTCGATCCCCCATCCTCCCTCATGAGTCTTGAGTCCGCCGCCTTCAGGCGCATTTGGTCAGCGCCTGGCCGCGTTCTCGAAACAACAGGAGCGGGTGACGGCCATGACAGTCAACAATCAGACGAAATCCTCGCGGCGCGGATATCACGCAATGACGTTAGCGATCGCGGCGCTCGCAAGCCTTGCCATTCAACCCGCGCACGCCGCCGACGCCTTCAACGCTCTCAAGGGAAACTGGTCGGGTGGCGGCAAGGCCTCGTTCGCCGGCGGGCAATCGGAAAAGCTGCGCTGTACGGCGCGCTATGGCGGCGGCGGCTCAAGCCTGTCGCTGAACGTCAAATGCGCAAGCGCTTCGGCGAACATCAACTTGACCGGCAGCTTAGGTGCCAGCGGCAACAAGGTCTCGGGTGATTGGGCTGAAAACTCTTTCGGGCTCTCAGGCTCGGCCTACGGCTCTGCCAGCGCCAGCAGCGTGCGGCTCAAAATCAGCGGTGGCGCCAACGGCTATCTGACGCTCAGCGTGTCGGGCAACCGTCACTCGTTCGCGCTCTCGTCGCAGGGCACGTCATTGACAGGCGTGAATGTCAGCCTCGGGCGGCGGTAAACGCGCAACGCAGGTGTCCGCGATGTGCTGAACCATTGATAACGCCCGGCTTCCCCGGACGTTTCCTTTGACAACGCCACATGAACGCTGGCTTCAGAACGGGTTCAGCCGCGCTGCCTTAAAGCCGTGTCGAACAGGTTCGGGAGTGGTCCCGGCCCACGCAGCCAGGCACCGCAATGGCGTCGATAACCGATTCTTCAGTGGCGACCAGGCGCCCGCCAAACCGACTGTCGCAGGGCAGTCACACCTCTCGTCTCTCATACCCCTCGCCAAATACACTGAGCCGGACAATAATGCGCCGCCATTGACAGCCCTCTCCAGGAAGGACGTCCCGTGTCTCGCGACCAGATATTTTCAAACAATTCCAAATCGTTGGTTGTATCCGTGGCGACGGGCCTAGCGCTTCTCGCCGGCTCGGCCGCGGCGGCGGCTGAAAGCCCGTTCAACGCGCTCGCCGGCACTTGGAACGGTTCCGGCACCGCCTCATTCGACGGCGGCAAGACCGAGAGCCTGCGGTGCAAGGGCTATTATACGAACGGCAGCGGCGGCAACAATCTCGGCCTGTCGATCCGTTGCGCCAACGCCTCCGCCAAGGTCGAACTACGGGCCAATCTCAACTACGCCGACGGCAACGTGACAGGCGATTGGGAGGAGCGGACCTATAACCAATCGGGCTCTGTCACCGGCAAAGCCACCTCGAACAAGTTGAGCCTCGCCATCAGCGGCGGTATTCAGGGCTCGATGTCGGTCTCGTTCGGTGGCGGCAACCAGCAGGTCTCGGTCTCGACCGGCGGCCCAACACTTAAGGGCATCAACATCTCATTCTCACGCTAACGGGCTCACGCTAACGGGCTCGCGCTAACGGGCGGGCGCCGATTACGACGGCGGCTACGCCACGACATATAGCCGCTACGGCAACGGTGAAATTTCCAGCGCCGTGCGCCCCGGCCGTTACGCCTGGCAGGTGCAGCTTCCCGGTGGCACCTGGGTCAGCTGCCGCAGAAGGTGCGAGGAAACGCTGCGCGTGCAGTCGATCGTTTTCTTCGAGAACCAACATTCGCTGACCGGCTACGGCACGCTGAAGAACCAAGTGCGGCGTTTTAGGCTGCCTGGAACTCCGCCGGTAGGAAAGAGTGCCCTTTTGAAGCGACGAGCCGTTTTTTGACGGAACCCTAATGTAGAACCGACGTTCCCTCCTGAACCGGCGGCACCCCCTCCGCCGAGTAACAGGAGTATATGATGTTGAAACGCACATTGATGGCCACGGCCGCGCTGGTTGCCGGAGCGAGCGTTGCTCTCGCGCAAAACCCACCTAACGCTGACAAGGGCGTCGGCGCAGCCGCTCCAATGCCGCCGTCTGCGGCGGATAAGGCTCCGGGCCAGATGAAGGAGCCTGGTACGCCGGCGCGCGATAGCGCTCCGGGACAGGTTAAACCCGACGGACAGTCGGCAAAACAAGATGCACCAGGCCAAAACAAAGCTGGAGAGGCGGCGACGAATGCCGACAATGCCGGTAACAACAAGAGCGGCGGCACAGGTAACACTGGCAAAGCCGGCGATAAGCCGGACACCGCAGCTAACGACGGCAATCGCGACAACAAAATGGGCGCGGACAAGCCGGCGAAGAACGACAACGTTACAAACAAGAGCGATGGCAACGGCGGCAAGGCCTCATTGTCAACGGTTGCGCCGGAGCAAAAGACCAAGGTCCGGTCGGTGTTCTCGCGCCATCGGGTTGAGCCCGCCACCGGCATCGACGTCTCGATCAACGTCGGCGTTTCAGTCCCGCGGAGAGTGAAGCTTTACTCTGTGCCGCAGGACGTACTCGTCATTGTTCCGCAGTACCGCGACTATCGTTACTTCTTGATCGGCGACCAGATCTGCATCGTCGACCCCGACACGTACGAAATCGTGGAGATCATTGTCGTAGCGTAACGACAGCGATCGCTTCGCAAGGGCGCACGCTGCCGCGTGCGCCCTTTTTTTGCGTTGATGCGGATTAAAGTAGGAACGGGTTTGTCTTGCGCTCCGGCCCAAATTGCCCCGGCGGCCCATGCCCGCAAATGAAGGCGATATCATCGCCGAGCGGGAAAAGCTTGGTTTTGATCGCGTGAATGAGCGCGTCGTGATCGCCATATGGGAAATCCGTCCGGCCGATCGAACCGCGAAAAAGCACATCGCCGACCAGTGCGAACTTCTGCGCCCTATTAAAAAACACAACTGACCCCGGCGAATGGCCCGAGCAATGCAATATCTCGAACACGTGCCCCGCGACCGTCACGGTCTCACCCTCGTCGAGCCAGCGATCCGGCGTGACGTTGCGCACGCCGGAAACGCCATAGAGCTTGCCCTGCTTTTCGAGGCCGTCGAGCAGGATTTTATCGGCCCGGTGCGGGCCTTCGATTTTAACGCCGAGTTTTGCGCGCAGCTCATCCGCCCCGCCGGCGTGATCGATGTGGCCGTGCGTCAGCAGGATTTTCTCGATTCTGATCCCGGCCTCCTTGATGCCGCGCTCGATGCGATCGAGATCGCCGCCCGGATCGACGACGGCGCCGGCCTTTGTCGCTTCGTCCCAGATCAGAGTGCAGTTCTGCTGAAAATCCGTGACGGGGATCATCGCGGCTTTCAAGGCAGAGCGTGCTTTAGGTGTGGCAGCGTGCATGTGCGTTCTTGCTCCGGGCATGAGGCCTTTGCATAAAGCAGCGCAGGGTGAGCGAGAAGCCCTTGCCCGCAAGCATACTCATTGAACCGGGCGTTGCCGAATCACACGAAACACTTCATGATTCGCGCGTGGCGTCATGTTGCAGCCTGCTTCGACCGCTTTGCACCGCGGGACAGGACTGATCGGCCAGCTGTCCCCTGAGAGGGATCCTCCATGACCCGCCACGACAACGACCAGCAACCTGCTGATGCTGCGACCAGCACCACCGGGACATTGATGAAGTCCGTACTTAACATTGCAGTCCTGACGTTGGCACTCGTCGTGACAGTCAATGTCTATGTTGGCAGTTCGGATCCTGAGCTCGCCGTCGCGAATGCCGAGATGGAGGCGCAGGGTACCCTTAATGGCGCGGGCTACGACTGGGCCAGGGTCAATGTCGAAGACGGCATTGCGGTCATCACGGGCGAAGCGCCGCGCGAGGCCGACCGCGTCATGGCTTACGAAATGGTCCGCAACGCACTTCGTACCGCCATGGGCGAGGCGCGCATCGTGACGGGGCTTGAGAGCCGCCTGGCTCTCGCCAAACCCACTCAACCGGCGCCCGCACAGCAACCGGTCGCCATCGCCGGGACGACCGCCGCTCCGATTGCGCAGGTTATCGCACCCGCGACACCGCCGATGCAGGAGCGCCTCGCCATTGCGACGGCGCCTTCGGCACCAAAACCCAGCGCTGCGGTGACGAACACCGCGACTGTTACTGGCGCAACACCCCCAGCCAATACAGCCAGGATCGAAACATCGGCCGTCAATAAGGAACCGATGCTTGCGCAGGTGGATTGCAAAACCGGGTTTGCCGGCGTGCTGTCGAAATCAACAATCGCGTTCGGGGTCGATTCGGCAAAGATCGAGCAACAGAGTACGCCCGTTCTCGATCAACTCGCCAATATCGCCAACCGGTGTGGCGCCTTTCAATTGACCATCGAGGGCCACACCGACATCACCGGGCGCTCGTCGCACAATTTGCAACTGTCGCAGAAGCGAGCCGAAGCCGTACGCGAGGCGCTCGTGGCCCGCGGCGTCGCGAAGCACAACATCAATGCCAAAGGGTATGGCGCGTCGAAGCCGGTTGCGGCAGGAATGGACGATGCCGCGCTGGCAAAAAACCGCCGGATTGCTTTCGCGGTGAGCGAATTGACCAACAAACCGGGCGGATCAGCAAAGAATTAGGCCGGCCATACCCGGCCCCAAAAGCACAGAGCCGCTAGCGCTTTGCTGGCGGCTTTTGCGTGGTGCGCGGGGGTAAGGTCCGGATCGCGCTCTTGAATTTAACGCCGGCAGAGACGCCATCGCGCCACGCCAGCTCGCAATTCACTTCCGCGTTTTCGCGCAGCAGAAACAGAACGAATGACTGAGGTAACCCCAAAGAATCCACGATCACGCTCGACTTGGTGATCTTAAGATCGATCTGCGCACCCGTCGATGATAAGTCACGCACGATGCAGGTCACAGAGGCCTGCAACCGGTCGCTGATGACGAGACCCGGAAGTGTGCTCGACTTGCGTTGCGCCCACCGGCGTTCGTCCGCGAGGTTTGCTGCCATCAAGCCGCTTCTCGCGCTCGCCGGAGCCGTGACGCGAGAAAGTCGATCCTTGAATGTCATTGGAAATAGGCCCGCAGCACGGTGCAAATTAACGCACTATTACTGTGCCAGGAAATCGTTAGGGATCAATTATCAGGTGTCCGGGCCAAACCGCCTAGTTCAAAAAATCAGGGACTTCTTGCGAAGCCCCTGAGTTGAGACGGAAGGTCAGACAACACGTGGAAAACTTGAGCTAAAAAAAATGACGTGAAACGGCGCTGCTACAGTCAGGCTGCAGCCGATTCATCACCCGGATCGCGCAGAACGTAACCGCGGCCCCACACCGTTTCGATGTAGTGCTTGCCGCCGGTCGCCGCCTGCAATTTCTTGCGCAGCTTGCAGATGAAGACGTCGATGATCTTGAGTTCGGGCTCATCCATGCCGCCGTAAAGGTGGTTGAGGAACATTTCTTTTGTCAGCGTCGTCCCTTTGCGCAGCGAAAGCAGCTCCAGCATCTGGTATTCTTTACCCGTCAGATGAACCCGCGCGCCGTTGACGTCGACGGTCTTGGTGTCGAGGTTGACGCGCAGATCGCCGGTTTCGATGACCGACTGGGCATGGCCCTTAGAGCGGCGAACGATCGCCTGGATACGGGCAACCAGCTCGTCCTTGTGGAACGGCTTGGTCATATAGTCGTCGGCGCCGAAGCCGAGGCCGCGAACCTTGTCGTCGATGCCGGCAAGTCCTGACAGGATCAGGATCGGCGTCGCGACCTTCGAGACTCGTAAGGTTTTGAGAACCTCGTATCCGCTCATGTCCGGCAGATTGAGGTCGAGAAGGATGATGTCGTAGTCGTAAAGTTTTCCGAGATCGACGCCCTCTTCGCCGAGATCGGTCGTATAAACATTAAAGCCTTCCGACTGCAGCATCAGCTCAATGCTCTGCGCCGTCGCGCTGTCGTCTTCAATCAGTAGAACCCGCATAGCCGTTCCTCTCGTGCCTCGTCCGCGTTCCGTTTGCTCTCCGCCCCAAAGAGAACGCACAACTGCTTCGAGCTAAGCCATTCGTTAGGAAGTTAGCGTCGAGAGGTTAACAAAGCCTAATTTTGTGTTGGCGCTGGCGATCGTTGCAAATTATTTCGCAACATCCCTTTCCGAGACGTTGCGGCGCGACTGTCCCGCCCGGATCGGCCGGCTTTTGCTTCAACCCGGGAACAGCCGTTGAACAGCCGTCCCCGATCGCGCCAAAGCTGGCCCGTCCGCACCACCACAAATTGTAAAAAACGTGCCCCTCTCGACCGCTTCAAGCCCTCTAGCGCCCGGTGCCAATTGGGGCGCCCACCCCGCTTGAAACCGTTGCCCGCGCCTTTGGGCCTGTTATCCGGTACGAATCAACAGCTAACAGAATTCGCGACTTCGCCCTAGATAGCTGTGGGCAAAATTCGAGTCCCAAAGCATCGCGTTGAATAGAATTCCTATTGCGTTGCTTTACCGCAACTTAATCGCGGCCTGTTACGGTAAATTCCAGGGGCGTTTGAGGGGCGTTAGCAACTTGACCTTCAGGGGCCTTTAACGCAATTTGGTTGGGTTTGGCACGTGTCTCGACCGTGCTCAAACCCTGCGCTGGCACGGATCTTGATTAAGTTCCGGCGTAAGTTCGAACATGTACTGGGTATCGAACGATGAAAGCACGCGAGACCGCCATGCGTTTGAAGCGCCACGACGTCGAAGAGAAATCCCGTAAAGTCGAGGATCTCGAGCGGATCATCCGCGAATTCGACCAAATGGCCGCCGATCTCGAACGCCAGATTCAGTTGGAAGAAGACCGCACCGGCATCCGCGACCGCGGCCACTTCTCCTATTCCACTTTCGCCAAGGCCGCAGCCCAGCGCCGTGACAACCTTAAAACCTCGACCCAAGGTCTGCGCGAAAAGCTCGCCGCTGCCGTCCGCGACCGCGACGACAGCGCTGACGCACTGACCCGCGCCGCCGCCCAGGCCGAAGGCCGCGACGACAGCCGCCTTGGCCGCTCGCGCTCACAGCGGGCCGCTGCTGCCGGAGGGCTTCGCTAAATTCGATTGCCGGCGTGCCAACGCGGCGACCAACTTGGTTTTGTGACAGTTAAGGCGGCGCCGGGGTCTGATGGCCCTTAGCGGCGCCTTTTTCATGTGCAAATTCTCAAGTGATCTGCGGGGGATAACACCCTTGCCTGAGACCCTGGGCCGGGGCACACACGGATCATTGGCGACGAAACAAGAGTCGGGGACGGCCGCGCGGCCATGGCAGAATTGGCATCAAAATCTGCAGTCTTTGCCGGCTTCTGGCTGGCGCTTTCCGGACTTGGATTGGCCGGCTGTGCCGGATCTAGCGGCGAAACCTCGTCGCCGTCGCTGGCCCTGCCGTCGTTGACACTACCGGCTTTGCCGTCGATGGAACAGGTCGCGGCTATCGGCGCTGGCACCGCCGACCGCCCGCTCGGCTCCGCGACCGAGGTTTATGCCCGCGTCGCGCTAGGAGCCAATACTTGCTGGTTTGGCGGCAAGGGCCCGCTCAAGAAGCATTACATCTACCACGCCGAGGCCGACGCCCCCTCGCGCGGCGGCAAATCGGAAATCACCATCCATAACCGCGATTCCTCCCAACCCAACCCGCGCGGCGCCAAAGCCTATAAAATCAATATCGAGCCGGCGGGCGACGCCGCGACGCTGGTAACGGAAAACATAAAAATGCCTGACGCATTCGCCGTCGCCATGACCGCCGACGTCCGCCGCTGGTCTAAGGGCGATCAGGGTTGCGCTGGCACCTCGACGGCGGCCGTGGCAGGCTGGACGCCGCAGGAACCGCCGGTGCCGGCCGCCGCCGTGAAACCTGCCAAAAAACCAAGAGCCAAATCTGCCGCCGCGAAGGCGCCCGCCAAGTCTCCGGCTACCGCAGCGCCTTAAACACCAAGCGCACGAAACAAAAAAGCGGCGCCCGTGCGGGCACCGCTTTTTCAAATCCGATTGTCCGCACTAACTCAGTCGCGGTAGTCCTGCACCTTCGTTGCGCGCAGACCGGGCAAACCGTGCTTGTCGATCGACCGCTGCCACGACAGGAACTCGTCGACGGTCAACGTATAGCGCTCGCACGCCTCTTCCATGCTGAGAAGTCCGCCGCGTACTGCTGCGACCACCTCGGCTTTGCGCCGGATAACCCAGCGTTTTGTATCCCGCGGGGGAAGATCGGCGACCGTGAGCGGCGACCCATCAGGGCCGATCACGTAGCGCCCGCGCGCTCTCATCTGTTGTTCGGTCATGATACTCAATACACACTCTCTGACCCAGGGTTTGTTCTACTTGGTTGCGATTAAATTAGGCCTAACCCATTGAGTAAACATGGCATAAATGGGCGTCCTAATAAAGACTTCGCGAGCCGTTTCACTGCTTAAGTGTTGGGGATCATCCCGGAATGGAGCGCCGGGGGTAACCCTACCCCTGGTGAAGCGAATTCCGGGCCAGAATGCTAAAGTTCAGGCGCTCGCGCACTTCGTCGCCTTGTTGGCGGCCGCTTTTTCCGCTTATTTTGCGGTGCAACGGCGGTGTGCGGCTGACTTTCGCGACGGCGCCAAGCCACAAGCGCCGCTGTCGAAAGTGCGCCGCAGCGGCCGTTTGCGGTGTATAACGAGCGCGCTCCGCCGACGCGCAACCTTTTGTATCTTTGGCCTTTTAGACTGGATAGCCGCCCCCGATGAGCCAGGTTCCGCCAACCCCAGGCCCTAAGCCATCGCCTAAGACGCGCGTCGTCGTGGCGATGTCGGGCGGTGTCGATAGCTCGGTCGCGGCCGCCATCATGAAGGCCGAAGGCCACGATGTCGTCGGCATCACACTGCAGTTGTACGACCATGGCTCGGCGACGGGCCGCAAGGGCAGCTGTTGCGCCGGCCAGGACATCCATGACGCCCGCCGGGTTGCGGACGCCATCGGCATTCCGCATTACGTGCTCGACTACGAGAAGCGCTTTGCCGAGAAGGTCATCGCCAGTTTCGCCGACAGCTATGTCGCCGGCGAAACGCCAATTCCGTGCGTGACCTGCAACAACGAAATCAAGTTCCGCGACCTGCTCGAGACCTCGAAAGAACTCGGTGCCGAGTTGCTTGTCACCGGCCATTACGTGCAGCGCATCGATGGCCCGAACGGCCCGACGCTGGCGCGCGCCGCCGATCCCGACCGCGACCAGAGCTACTTCCTGTTCGGCATCACGAAGGCACAACTTGCGCGCTTGCGCTTCCCGCTCGGCGGATTGCCGAAGGCCGAGGTCCGCGACCTCGCCCGCAAGTTCGATCTTCCCGTCGCCGACAAGGCCGACAGCCAGGACATCTGCTTCGTGCCGACGGGCCGCTATACCGACGTCATCGAACGCTTGAAGCCAGGCGCGCTCGAAGCCGGAAACATCGTTCACCTCGACGGCCGCGTTCTCGGCCGCCACGACGGCATCATCAACTACACGGTCGGGCAGCGCAAAGGCTTGAAGATCCCGGCGGCCGAGCCGCTGTTCGTCGTCCGCCTTGACGCCGGCCGCAACGAAGTCGTGGTCGGGCCACGCGCGGCCCTGACAACAACGGGGCTTGTGCTCCGCGATACCAATTGGCTCGGGGATAAGGCGCTTGCCGGCGTCGCCCGCGACGGGCTGGCGCTATATGTTCGTCTGCGATCCTCGCAAGTGCCGCACGCGGCCGTTCTCTATGCCGGACCGGACGGTACTATCCGCATTGATCTGAGCGACGGCGAAGAAGGTATTGCGACTGGACAAGCGTGCGTGTTTTATGCCGACTCTGCGCCGCAGACTCAGGTTCTCGGCGGCGGTTGGATTGCAAAAACTTTGAAGGGTGCTGCGGCGGCGGTGGAACTCGGCACGCACAGCGCAGGGTTAGTTGCTGGCGGCAGGTAGTTCGGATTTATTTCAGCAGCATTGGTTTGACGGAGACAGCCCGTGAGAGATAACAAGTTCGGCGGCAAGCAGCCCTCGCGCTTCGATTTGAAAGCCGGAACAAGCCGCGCGCGGCTTGCGTCGCTGAAGACGGCTGAGGACTTCACCGCCCACCAGATGGACGAGGACGCGGTCCGCGAAGCCTATCGCCGCTGGGCACCGGTCTACGACTACACGTTCGGAAAAATCTCGACCGCCGGGCGCCGCAACGCCGTCGAAATCATCAACAGCGGCCGGGGCAACGTGCTCGAAGTCGGCGTCGGCACTGGCTTGTCGTTGCCCGAATACAAGCCGCATCTTTCGATCACGGGCATCGATCTGGCGCCAGAAATGCTCGAGAAGGCCCGCGAGCGCGTCACTAAGGAAGGCCTGACCAACGTCGCCGGCCTGCACGTCATGGACGCCGGCGATCTGCAATTTCCTGACGCCTCGTTCGACACCGTCGTCGCGATGTACGTCATCACCGTCGTGCCCGACCCCGAGAAGGTCATGCGCGAACTAGCCCGCGTCGTGAAGCCCGGCGGCGAGGTGATGCTGGTCAACCACTTCAGCCAGGACGACGGCGTGCGCGGCTGGGTCGAGCGCCGCATGGCGCCGTTTGCCGATCTGGTCGGCTGGCATTCGGTGTTTGAGGTCTCGCGCGTCATGGTCTGCGACGACCTGAAACTGCTCGACCGGCAGGCGTTGCGCCCATGGGGCCTGTTCACGATGATGCGCTTCCGCAAGGAAGCCCGCGCCGTGCAGCACCCGATTGCGGCCGAGTAATTGGGACCAATTGAACGCAGGTTGACAGCGTTCGGCCCCCGTCCCTATAGACGGGGTCTTCGCCGTTTAAGTGCTTTGCGGAAAAGTGGGTACCGGTTTTCCGGAAAGAAGCACGACAGTGCAAAGCGGCGTGTGGCGGGATAGCTCAGGTGGTTAGAGCGAAGGTCTCATAATCCTTAGGTCGGCGGTTCAAGTCCGCCTCCCGCTACCACATTGCTTGGCGCTTCCGACTCCGCTCCGCGGAGCCTGCCGGAAGCGCGGGCTTGTTGAAGCATCTTTTAGGCCAAAGCGACGCTGGCTGCCTGCCTTCACAATCGTGAAGCGTTAGCGTAGGCACGGGGCTCTGATCACAGCTTCGGACCTAAGTACCACCATGGGCTTCAAGTGCGGTATCGTCGGCCTGCCGAATGTCGGCAAGTCGACCCTGTTCAATGCGCTGACGCAGACGGCGGCGGCGGAAGCCGCCAACTATCCGTTCTGCACCATCGAGCCCAACGTCGGCGAGGTCGGCGTGCCGGACCCACGCCTCGATAAACTTGCGGCCATCGCCAGCAGCAAAGAAATCATCCCGACGCGATTGACGTTCGTCGATATCGCCGGCCTCGTGCGCGGCGCCTCAAAGGGCGAGGGCCTCGGCAACAAGTTCCTGTCCCACATCCGCGAAGTCGACGCCGTCGCCTACGTGCTGCGCTGCTTTGTTGACGAGGACATCACCCACGTCGAGAACCGCATCGATCCGATGGCCGACGCCGAGACCGTCGAGACCGAACTGATGCTGTCCGATCTCGAGAGCCTGGAAAAGCGCTTCACGCAAACCGAGAAGAAGGCCAAGACGACCGGCGACAAGGAAGCCAAGGTCCTCGCCGTCATCATGGAAAAGGCGCTGGTGCTGCTGCGCGAGGGCAAGCCCGCACGACTGGCGCAAATTACCACCGATGAAATGGTTGCGTTCCGCGGCCTGCAGCTGCTGACGTCGAAACCCGTCGTCTACGTCTGCAACGTCGATGAGGCGTCTGCTGCCAGCGGCAATGCACATTCCAAAAAGGTCGAGGCCGCGGCCATTGCCGAAGGCGCCGTCTCTGTTGTCATTTCCGCGAAGATCGAAAGCGAGTTTGCAGGCCTTGGGCCTGAAGACCGCGATGCGTTCCTCGCCGAGATGGGACTGAAAGACCCCGGCCTCAATCGACTGATCTATGCCGGCTATCAGCTCCTGGACCTCGTGACCTATTTCACGGTTGGTCCTAAGGAAGCGCGCGCCTGGACCATCACGCGAGGCACCAAGGCGCCGCAGGCCGCCGGCGTCATTCACACCGATTTCGAAAAAGGCTTCATCCGCGCCGAAACGATTGCCTATGCCGATTACGCGGCGCTAAACGGCGAAGCCGGTTCAAAAGAAGCCGGTAAAATGCGGCTCGAAGGCAAGGACTACGTCGTCCAGGACGGCGACGTCATGCACTTCCGCTTCGCCAACTAAAGCGAGAGATCAGCGATGACCGATACCCTCCCCGACCGCCTTTCGAACGATCCAAAGAGCCCGTTCCACGACGCCGAAATCTTGAAGCGCGAGGTCGGCATCCGCTTCAACGGCGCGGAAAAAACCAACGTCGAGGAATACTGCGTCAGCGAGGGCTGGATCCGCGTCGCCGCCGGCAAGGCCAACGACCGCCACGGCCGCCCGCTGACGATCAAACTCAAGGGCAAAGTCGAGGCGTACTTTCGCGATAGCACCGCAGTTTAACACTGGCCTACTTTCTGAGTAGAACCCGCTTGCGCTGTCGCACCGGAGATTGCGAACCGCTCTCGCATCGAACCCAGCGCCTCGCAACGAATCAAATTGCGTGCATGGACGGCCCCGAGCAATCTACGACTCGTACACCATAATATGGAATGCTGCACAAGTCGTATGCGCGGATGCGCATAGTCCGCCGCATGAGAATCGGTCCACTGTTTTCCTCAAGTGTCGAAATTGACGTGAGAAAGCAGCGGTCATGCAGTGTCGTCAAGTACGAGGCTTTTGGCTGCCGGCGACGGTCCAGCCGAGTTTGGCGTTTGCGACCGCCGCGCTCTTGTCCATGTTTTTCGCGGCGCCAGCATTAGCGCAAGGCACGGTCTCTGGTGGTGGTTGCGCCGTGCCAGGCTGCACGATCAACGACAACACCGTCAATTCCGCCGACATTCAGAACGGAACAATTACGGGCGCCGATATCGCCAACGGCACGATCACGGGCGCAAATATCGCGACCGGCACTGTCACGAGCGCCAACATTCAGGACGCCACAATCGTCGGCGCCGACATTCTGAACGGCACCATTCTCGGCGCAGACATCGGCGCGGCGACAATCACGGCCGCAAACATCGCCAACGGCACGATCACGGGCGCGAACATCGCGACGGGCACGGTCACGACCACAAACATCCTGAACGGAACGATCCTGGGCGCCGATATCGCGACGGGGACAGTCACAAGCGCGAACATCCAAAACGCCACGATCGCGAATGCCGACATCGCCAACGCCACCATCACAGGCGCGAAAATCGCGGCAAACACCATTGCCACTGGAAATATCTTGGATGCGACAATCACCAACGCCGATATCGCCAATGCGACAATCACCGGCGCCAAGATCGCAACCGGAACTGTGACAAGTGGCAACATTCTGGACGCAACCATCACCGGCGCAGACATCGCTACCGGCACGGTCACCAGCGCCAATATCACGGACGCCACGATCGCGAATGCCGACATCGCCAACGCCACCATCACAGGCGCGAAAATCGCGGCAAACACCATTGCCACTGGAAATATTTTGGATGCGACAATCACCAACGCCGATATCGCCAACGCTACCATCACTGGCGCCAAAATCGCGAATGGAACTGTAACGGGAACGAACATCGCCACTGGCACCGTGACAACCGGCAACATTCAGGACGGCACAATCACAAGCGCGGACCTTGCAAACGGTGCAGTCGGCACCGCAACCATTCAGGATAATGCCGTAACGGGCGCAAAAATTCTCGACGGTACGATTACCGCCGCCGACCTTGCAGACGGCTCGGTGACAACTGCGAAGATTGCCGATGGCAATGTGACGACTGCTAAGCTTGCCGACGATTCCGTATCGACCATCAAAATTCAGGACAACGCCGTTTCAACGGCAAAGATCGCGGATGGGGCGGTGAACACGGCCAAGCTTGCGGACGATTCTGTTTCAACGATCAAGATTCAGGATGCAGCTGTCACCACCGCCAAGCTGGCGGCCAATTCCGTTGATAGCTCCAAGATCGTTGACGGGTCCATTGTAGCGGCCGACCTCGCCAGCAACGCAGTGACAACTGCAAAAATTCAGGATGGCGCGGTGACAAGCGCAAAGCTTGCCGCAAACGCGGTCGGCACGACGAACGTTCAGGATGGTGCGATCACAAGTACAAAACTTGCGTCGAACGCCGTCGCAACTTCTAACCTGCAAAACGGTTCTGTCACCTCTGCCAAACTGGCGACAGGGGCCGTCACCTCCGACAAGATCGCAACCGGCGCCGTGACCTTCGACAAGCTGGACGCAGGCGTCCAAGCGCAGCTCGGCGGCAACCAGTCATTGCTCGCAAGCCATAGCGCCACGCTCAGCGAGTACGGCGAACACCTGCAAGACCTCGACGCTGGCGTTGCCATGGCGTTGGCGCTTGCCAGTGTTCCGGTCGTGCCGGGCAAGACCTTTTCGCTGGGCATGGCGGTCGGCGCATACGAAGGCGAGCAAAGCTATGCCGCAAAGCTGAACTGGATGCCCGAAAGCAACGTCGCTATCAGCGGCGGCGTGGCGCTGAACTCGCGCGACAACGTTGCCGGCGCCGTTGGCATCTCCATTGGCTGGTAACGTCCAATCACCGCGACACCCGCTTTGGCCATTTTTTGCCAGTCTCATCATCGGTTTTTGGGTGATCTCTTGCAACGCAGCGGCGGCTGAGCCCGCCACTCCGGGTCCACCGGCCCAGGGCATCGCCTTCGCCGATTGGCGGCTGACGTGTTCAGGCGGCACAGAGAAACAGACGTGCGCGTTAATTCAAACGGTTCGCGACGCGAAGAACAGCCGCATCATCCAGATTGCCGCCAAGCGAGCCGGAGCCGCGGCGTATCTCGAATTCATCGTGCCGCTCGGCATCTCGATCCCGTTTGGGGTCAGTCTCGATCTTTCCGATACGTTGAAACTCCAGACCCAACTCGTCGATTGCGTGTCGGACGGCTGCCGCGCCGTGCTTGCACTCGATGACAAGAACCTGCCGCAGATCAAGTCTGCCAAAATCCTGGCCGTCACGTTTCAGGATTCGAAAAGCGGCAAGATCATTTCAATCAGCGGTTCGGTAAAGGGCTTCGAGCAGGGCCTTGCAATGGTTCTTGCCGCGCCGTAACTGCGCCCTCACCCCTGCCCCTTTTGGCCGTAGGTCTTGAACTTCTCGACCATCGCGGCCATCGCGGCATCAGATAGCATGTCGGGAAATACCTTCGACGCACCGAGCAACAGCAGCTTGTAGTATTGCTCGGCCAACGTCTCGACCTCGAACGCCAATTCAAGTGCTTGCGATAGCGTCTCACCGATCGCGATTTGGCCGTGGCTCGACATCAGGCAGGCGTCACGATCTTTCAACCCTGAAGCCACATGCTGCGCCAGTTCCTCCGTCCCGAACGTCGCGTACGGCACGACGGGGATGTCCTTTCCGCCCGCGACCGCAACCATGTAGTGGAAGGCGGGGATTGCCATCCTCGCGCACGCTAAGACTGTCGCGTGCAGCGAATGCGTATGCACGACGGCGTGACGGTCGGGCCGCGCCTGATAGGCGGCAAGATGAAACCGCCATTCGCTCGACGGCTTGCGCTGGTTCGCGCTGACCGATCCATCACCGCCGACGAACACGATGTCGCCGGGCGTGATCTCATCGTACGCCATGCCGGTCGGCGTGATCAGCATTCCGTCGCCGCTGCGCGCCGACACGTTGCCCGAGCGGCCCGGCGACAACCCGCGCCGGCTCATGGTCAGCGCGGTCTCGATGATAGAGGCACGAAGCACTTGCTCGGACATCGTGACCTCGTCTTAGTTCCTTGCAATTTTCGTCATGCCGCCCATATAGGCGCGCAACGCCTCGGGGACTGTGACCGAGCCGTCGGCGTTCTGATAATTTTCGAGAATGGCGATCAGCGTCCGCCCGACCGCAAGGCCGGAGCCGTTCAGTGTGTGGACGTATACCGGCTTGCCGCCGTCCGTCGGGCGATAGCGGGCGTCCATGCGCCGGGCCTGGAAGTCGCCGCACACCGAGCACGACGAGATTTCGCGATACGCATCCTGACCGGGGAGCCAGACTTCGATGTCGTAGGTCTTTTGCGACGCAAAGCCCATGTCGCCGGTGCAGAGTAACATCGTGCGGAACGGCAGGCCGAGGCGCTTGAGGACTTCTTCCGCGCACCCCGTCATGCGCTCGTGTTCGGCGAGCGACGTTTCCGGCGTCGTGATCGAGACCAGTTCGACTTTGGAAAACTGATGCTGGCGGATCATGCCGCGCGTGTCTTTACCCGCCGCGCCCGCTTCGGAGCGGAAGCACGGCGTCCACGCCGTCATGCGCATCGGCAGCTGAGCTTCGTCGAGGATCGACTCGCGCACGATATTGGTCAGCGAAACTTCGGCGGTGGGGATGAGCCAGAAACGCTGGCGCTTAAAAATATCCCAAAACTCAATCTCCTTAGCAGCCATGACCCTTGCAAGATCAAACTCAGTAGCTCCTTTGGGCAATTGTGCTTTGCCAACTTCAAAGCCTTGCTGCATCAAGTCACGGAACATTGCCTGCATCGCGCTCGCTGTCGGCACCGCTTGAAACAGATCGTCCTCAAATTTGGGTAAGTTTCCCGTGCCAAGAGCCGCCGGATCCTTCACCAGCAGCGGCGGGTTGTGCTCGACGTAACCACCAAGTTTGTCTGTTGCAGCCCCGGTATGTAAATCGAGCATGAACGACCCGATGGCGCGCTCAAGCCGCGCCAAGGCCCCCTTTAAAACAACAAATCGCGCACCTGAAATTTTCTGCGCTGCCTCGAAGTCCATCATCCCGAGCGCTTCGCCGATCTCGAAGTGCTGCTTCGGCGCAAAGTCGAACTTACCCGGCGCACCAACCTTGCGGACTTCGGTGTTGCCCGTCTCATCGGTTCCGGACGGCACGTCGTCTCGCGGCAGGTTCGGAATGACTTCGAGCTTGGCCTTGATCTCGGCGTCGATGCGCCGCTCCTCGTTTTCGCCTGCCGCGATCGCGCCCTTCAAGTCCTGCACTTCGGCCATCAGCTTGGCGGCAAGCGCGTCGTCCTTCGCCGCCTTGGCCTTGCCGACATCCTTCGATACGGCGTTGCGGCGCGCCTGCGCGTCTTGCAGCACGGCGAGGCAAACGCGGCGCTGCTCATCGAGCACAGCGAGTTCAGCCGATTGCGGCGGCAGTCCGCGCCGTTTCATGGCGTCGTCAAAAGCCGCCGCGTTGTCTTTGATCCATTTGATGTCGTGCACGGATAGGCCTCGAGGGCTGCGGAAGGACGATGGCCGGTCTATAGGACGGCCCGCAGCTACGGTCCAGCCAAGTCAATGCTGGAGCGCTATTCGTGGCTTGTCGTGGGTCCCGGCATGCGCGGCCGAAGCCGCTTCGGCGCGGCGTAGGCCCGTCCTGCGACGGGATGACGGTTGAAAGCTATTCAGCAGCGTGGTGGTGCGGACACGCGATGACCGAGCAAAGCCCTGCCATCGCAATGCCCGCAAAAGTGGCTTAGCGGCAGTCCCAGACGCCATGCTGGTTCAGTGAGCTACCCGAGCAAGCGTCGCGGCTGAAGCCGGGCTGAGCGAACGCTGCGGTGGTGGCGCTGACGCCGGCAAACATCGCGGCTGCAACAACGAGAGCTTTAACGAAAGTGGTCATGGGGGGTGTCCTCATATCAGGTTTGGTTTTTTCCGTATGAACCAGCTGCCATGCAGGCTGGCTCGTTCATGCCCCGAAAGACGGCGGACGCCCGGGCGGCGTTACCCGATTTATCTGTCTCAAATTTGCGTGTGATATGTAACGCAGCGTGCCGCGTCGCGTGTCCGGCGCGGTTACGATTTGGCGGAAACGTGCCTCTTCTCCACCCAGCGCACGGCGTAGATGGACGCCTCGTAAAGCAGCACTGTCGGCAGCGCCATGATGATCATGCTGAGCGCGTCGGGCGGGGTGAGGACTGCGGCAGCCGCGAAGATCCCGACAATCGCATAGCGCCGCGCCTTGACGAGGCCGTCCGCCGTCACGAACCCCGTCCGCGCCAGCAGCGTCAGGATCACCGGCAACTGAAACACGATGCCGAAGCCGAAGATCAGCGTCATAATCAGCGATAGATATTCCGATACCTTCGGCATCAGTTCGATCGCCGGTCCGCCATCGGTGCCCGTCTGCGTCAGCCCGATCGAGAACTTGATCAGCACCGGCATGGCGATGAAATAAACAACCGCCGCGCCGATGACGAACAGCACCGGCGTTGCGATCAGATACGGCAGAAAGGCGCGCTGCTCGTTTTTATAAAGACCCGGCGCCACGAACTTGTAGATCTGCGTAGCAACTACCGGGAACGACAGAAACCCGGCGCCGAACATGGCCAGCTTCACCTGCGTCATAATTTGTTCGAGAAAGTGCGTCGCGATCAGGCGGACCTGATCGTTACCGGACGCCCACTGGTAGGGCCACACAAGCACGTTGTAGATTTTTCCTGCCACCGCGAAGCACAGCAGAAACATGATTAGGAACGCACCTAACGCCCACATCAGCCGCGAGCGCAGCTCGATCAGGTGGTCCATCAACGGCGCCTTGCTGGCGTCGATCCCGTCCTGCCCATCACGATGTGGCCCATCAAGGTGAGGGTCCTCGCTCGACATCTCAGAACCGGCAATGCGCTCCTGCATATTGCTCACCGCTCCGCCGTCTCGGGGCTCCGGGGCGGCGCCGGCATCGGCGGGCGCGTCGTGTTGGCGGGCGGCAGGACCGCCGCCGGTTTCGCAGCGGGCCCGGCCGCTGCACTTTCGAACGACGACTTGGCGCTCATGACTTCGGCATTGACGGAGGCCTGCATCGCCTCGACTTCTTCCTTCATCGATTGAAGTTCGGCTTCGCGCATCGCGGTATCGAACTGGGAGCGGAACTCGCTGGCTTGGCGTTTAATCGACCCGGCATAGCGCCCAAGCGTGCGAAGGAACACGGGCAACTCTTTTGGACCCACGAAAATAAGGGTCACGATCGCGAGGATCAGCAGTTCGCTCCAACTAATTTCAAACATGGGCGGACATTCCCGCGGGCAACCCGCGCGTCAGACGTCAGACGCTCGCCGGCCGGACCCGCCTCAGCCGGTCTTGGTGCGGTCGGTGGTGGTTTCGTTGTCGATCGTGCGCGGCGGGATCGGCTTGGCCACATCCTCGTCGTCAGCCATGCCCTTTTTGAAACTCTTGATGCCCTTGGCGACGTCGCCCATGAGCTCGGATATCTTGTTGCGCCCGAACAGCAGGAGCACAAGGATCAGAAGCAGCAGAATATGTTGAGCGCTAAGACCCATCGTATGACCTCTTCGCAGCCGGATGCTGCATCAATTCATATGGGGTTGTTATCGCAGAAGCGCCATGGCCGGGCAAGTTAAGCCGCCACTTGAGCCTATTAGGGGTAATGGCGTTGGCGTTAGGCTTTGGGCTTTGGGCCTCAGGCCTATGTCCCGTTATCGGACGGAAACACCAGAACGCCGCCGGGATCGATTGTGACGGCGACTTCACGGCCCTTTGCTAGACCGTCGCGCGCCGGGGTGCGTACCCGCAATATCTGCTCGAAACCTTCGACCGCGACGTCGAAGCGTGTCATGTCGCCGAGGAATTTTTCGTCCAGGATGCGGCCCTCGAGGCCAACGGATGCGTTCTTGTCGCCGTTCGGCGTGACGGCGATAGCGCGCTCGCGAATGCACAGAACCGCGCTGGCGCCGTCAGGGAGGCCCGGTGCGGCAAAGGCGCCTGCCGCCGTCGCGATGCGCTGATCCCTGACCCGCGCCGGGATTTCGTTGATCTCGGAAAAAAGCCGCGCCACGAACAGCGACGCCGGGTTGGCGTACAGCGCGTCCGTGCGCCCGGCCTGCACGATGCGTCCCGCACTCAGCACGGCAATACGATCGCCGAGCCGCATCGCTTCTTCCGGATTGTGCGTGACGATCAGCGACGTGGCGCGCGTCTCCCGCAACAGGCTCAGCGTCTCTTCCTGCATGGCATCGCGCAGTTGAATGTCGAGCCCGGAAAACGGCTCGTCCATCAGCATGACGGCTGGGCGCGGAACAATGGCCCGGGCCAGCGCCACGCGTTGCTGCTGGCCACCGGACAGAGTAGACGGATAGGCATCTGCAAAGGCCGGCAGCCCGACGCGATCGAGAATAGTACGCGCCGCCCGTTCCCGCTCGTCTCGGGCCAGCGATCGCAATCCGAACGCGACATTGTCGAGCACGCTCAGGTGCGGGAACAGCGCGAAGTCCTGGAACATCAACCCGACGCTGCGCTTTTCCGGCGGCACAAAGCGGTTCGGCCCGGCGACCTCGGAATCGTTAATCAGCACGCGCCCTGACGTTGGCCGTTCAATTCCCGAGATGACGCGCAGAAGCGTCGTCTTCCCACACCCCGAAGGACCAAGCAGGCAGACGATCTCGCCCGGCGGCACATTAAGGTCGATCCCGGCAAGGGCTTGAGCGTCGCCATAGCTGCGTGTCACGGCTTCGAGTGTCAGCCGGGCGGCGAACGTAGCGGCGGCGCGGCCGCGCGGCACGGACGCCGTTTCTTGTACACGGTGCGATGACGGCTGATCGTTCAAGGGACTTAGATACCCACTCAACACACGCGTGGCGAGCCCGACGACTTAAGCGCCCGCGTCCGGTTCGGCATCCGGCTTAGCGGCCTCGTCCTCATCCTGCAAGGGCAGGTCCTCTTGCTCCGCTTCGGCTTCCGCCTCGTCACCATCGTCCGTTAACGGCAACTCGTCCGGCATCAGGGCCGCAACGTCGGTCGGCTCCGGCACGGTAAATCCGGGCGGCAGATTGCTATCGAGCAGGCCGGCGGCCTTGAGGTCGGCGAGGCCCGGCAGGTCTTTGATCGTGTCGAGGCTGAAATGCGCCAAAAACAGCTCCGTCGTACCGTAGGTCAAGGGCCGGCCGGGAGCGCGCCGCCGGCCGCGCGGGCGGATCCACGATGTTTCCATCAGCACGTCGAGCGTGCCGGGCGAGGTTGAAACGCCGCGGATTTCCTCGATCTCGGCGCGGGTGACGGGCTGGTGATAGGCGATGACGGCTAGCGTCTCCATCGCCGCCTTCGGCAGACGCCGGGGCACGGCGCGGGTTTCGGCGAAGTGGTGGGCGAGGTCGGCCGCCGACTGGAACCGCCAGCCGCCGCCCGCCTCCACAAGCTCAACGCCCCGACCGGCATACGCCTTCTTCAGAGTCATCAGCACGTGGGCGATGTCGGTTCCCGCCGCGGCGCGCATCGCGTCGGCGATCCAGTTGCCGAGCGCCGAGTCGCGCGCGCGGCTGCGCCCCATCGCGGCGGTCGCGGTGCCGAGGACCCGCGAGGTGATCGGCTCGATCTCCGCGTTCGCCTCGGCGACGAACGCCGCGATCGCGGGATCGGGGCGCACCTCGTCGGCGTAGGTGGGGATCATGCGCGTCCGCGTCTCGTCGTCGATCGGGCGGTTGGTCCGCCGGTCGAACGCCACGTCGAGGCGCGCGATGTACTGCCCGTGCGCGCCCGGGATGAACGCCGGCGTCTCGTCGACCATGCCGAGCAGCCGGTTGTGGCTGTGGCCGCCGAAGACGGCCAGCTCGCCCGTCACCTTGCGCGCGATCTCGGCGAGCTCCCCGGTGACCTTGCCGGTCGAGTCCTGCCGCCCCGGCGTGTGGCCGACGAGCACGAAGCCCTCGGCGCCCGCGGCGAGCACCGAATCGCGCAGTCCGGCCGCGGCCGTGCCGGCGTCGGGGAAGGAGTAGTTGCGGACATGCTGCGGCAGCGTCGTCTGCGGCGTGCTCTCGGTGCACAGGCCGATGATGCCCAGGTCGAGGCCGCGGCGCGTCTCGATCGTCCAGGGCGCGACGCCGGCGGCGCGCCGGTTGGTCCGGCGGTCCATCCAGTTCGCGCCGAGCGCGGTGAAGCGCGCCTCGGCCAGGCGGGCGTAGAGCGTGTCCGCGCTCCAGTCGAACTCGTGGTTACCGATCGCCGCCGCGTCGACGCCGAGGCGGTTCATGAGCTCGATCACCGGGCGGCCGAAGCGCAGGTTCGACATCGGCGTGCCCTGCATCCAGTCGCCGCCGTCGAGCAGGATCGTGCCCGCGGGGTTCTTCGCCCGCTCGCGCGCCAGGTGCGCGGCGATCACGGCCGCGCCGCCGAAGGCCTTGCCCGTCGAGCGCTCGGTCGCGCCGGGCAGGAAGGCGCCGTGGAAGTCGCTGATCTCGAGGAACGTGATCCGCGGGAACAGGAGATCCGCCAGCACCGCGGCGCCCTGCCCGACGGTGAGCGGGCGGTCGCGCCCGGCGCCGTCGGGCAGCGCCGCGGCGAGCGCGAACGGATCGGCCGGATCGAGCGCCCGCGCGCGCTCGGCCACGGGCAGCTCGCGGGCCATCGCGCCCCACTCGACGGCGCGGGCGAACGGAATCGCCGTCGCCGGGTCGATGCGGTCGTCCTTCCGGCGCTTCTTCTGCTCGTCCTTGCCGAGCATGTCGGGCGCGTCGACGCGGCGCACCCAGTCGGCGAAGCGGCGGTGGGTGAGCGGGGCGTCGAGGCGGAAGACGGCCGCGCTGTCGGCGGGGACGACGCCGCGGCGCACCAGGCGCTCGAGCGGCTCGCGGGCCGGCGACTGGATCCACTCCGGCCACAGCCGCCAGTTGCCGTCGGTCGCGCCGGTGACGCGCCCGATCTTCGTCACGTGGTCGACCACCGCCTGGCGGGCCGCGATCGGCGGGCCGGGCACGCGGCGGCCGCGGGTCAGCATGGTGTAGCCGCCGCCGCCGTTCACCCGGTAGTTGTTGACGACGACGCGGAGCGTGCGGTCCGGATCGAGCGGGGCGCCGCGCCAGCGCAGGTCGCGCACGCGCTCGCCCTCGGGCCTGGCCAGGTCGAGCGCGTAGGTGACGCCCTCGGCGGTGTCGAAGTTGTAGCCCGCCACGTCCGGGTTCACCGCCGGCCGCTCGGTCTTTCCGAAGTCGTACGGGTTGTAGTACTTCGACGAGTGCTCGAGCGCGGCCTTGAGGTCCTCGCCCTTGAGCTCGAGCACGGCGAGCGTGTTCTCGTAGGGATAGATCGCGAACGCGTCGCGCACGGTGATCGGCCCGGCCGGCACCCGGACGCGCGGGGCGAACATCGCCGACAGCGAGACGTCGGCGCCGGTCGCCTCGAGCTGCGCGCGATGGATCAGCTCGTGCAGCGGGTTGTCGCGCAGGCGCGCGTCGCTGCCGTCGAGCGCCACGGTCGCCTCGCCGATGACCTTCGACAGCAGCGCCTCGGTCGCGTCGTGGTAGGGGCGGGCGATCGCCTCGATCGCGGGATCGGACTGGACGCTCTCGTCGACGAGCAGCAGCCGCGACTTCTTGTCGGCCAGGCGGTAGCCGCCGCCCGACTTGCGCTCGAACGCCAGGTCGACGCGGGCGAGCGCCTCGCCCCAGCGGCCGGCCTGGGTGAGGAGGACGCCGTTCACCGTCTTCGACTCGACCTTCACGTGGGTGTGGCCCATGACGATCGCATCGATGCCCGGGACGCCGCGGGCGATGGCGAGCACGCGGTTCTCGTTCGGCATCTGCCCGGGCTTGGCCCGGCCCGCGTCGTCCTCCTCGAGGCCCATGTGGCAGACGACGATGACCGCGTCGCAGCGCTCGCGGGCGCGCATGATCGGGACCATGCGGCCGGCGGTGACGAACGGGTCCTCGAAGTCGAGGCCCGCCCAGTTCGGCGGGTCGTCCCAGTTGGGCACGCCCGGCGTCGTCAGCCCGAGGATGCCGACGCGCACGCCGTCGATCACCTTGACGACGTACGACTGGTACGCGGCCTCGCCGGGCGCGCCGGCCTTGAGCGTGTTCGCCGACAGCCACGGGAACTTCGCGTCGGACTGCGCCCGGCGCAGCACGTCGAGGCCGAAGTTGTACTCGTGGTTGCCGATGGCGAACGCGTCGTAGCCCATCGCGTTCATGCACGCCATCTGGGGATCGGGCCGGCCCGCGTCGCCGCCGGTCGAGTGCAGGTAGGCGAGCGGCGTTCCCTGGATGCAGTCGCCGGCGTCGACGAGGATGGTGCGCTCGCCCATCTCCCGGCGCACGTCGTGGACCAGCGTCGCGACCTTGGAGAGGCCGAGGTCGGGATCGGGCAGGCCGGCCGCGTAGTCCCACGGGACGAGGTGGCCGTGCAGGTCGGTCGTCGACAGGATCGCGATCTCGACCTTGGCCGGCGTCCTCGGCGCGGCGGCGGCGCGCCTGGCGCGCGGCTTCTTCTTCGTCGCGGCGGCGGCGTCGTCGCCGCCCGGCGCGAGGGCCCCGGCCAGGAGCAGCGCGGAGACGACGACGGCAAGGGCGCGCGGGACAAGGCGGCGAAGGGAAGCCGACACGGGGGATCCTCCAGGGGCGGTGGTGGGGCACGAGCGCGCAGGCGGGATGGGGAGAGCCTAGGCCGCCCCGTCGGCCAGCGTCAAGTCGCGGCCCGGTCGGCAATTGTGGCTTTCCCGAGAAT
>JANNSR010000016.1:0-1603 GCA_031402935.1 Hyphomicrobium sp.
CTCGACGTCAATGAGGGCACCGAAAAGCGCGAGGCCGACGCCTACATCGCGGCGTACGCCAAAGGCGGCAAGACCGTCGGCGAATTCATCAGCACGTCGCAAGCGCTCGACAAGGCGTTCGAACTCTGCCCCGAGGGTTGAGCGCGAACGGCTGACGGGGTTCGACCATGATGCACAATCACTTTGTACGCGCCGTCGCACCTGCGACCGTTGCCGTCTTGGCGGCAACCTGGTTCTTCGCCAGCGCGGCACTTTCCGCGCCCGCGATCCGCACCGGCGCCGGCAATCCGGTTCCGGCCTGCGTGTCGCCTGAAAAGCTGATGCGCTTCCTCAGCGACCGTAATCAAACCGTCGATCCGCGCTACGCCAATATTGCCCGCTGGTACAAGCACTGGGGCGACGCCTGGCGCGTCCGCTGGGACTATGCCTTCTTCCAGATGGCGCTCGAGACCAACTACCTCAAATACCGTCAAGGCAACGGCCGCCGCGGCGACGTCCACGAGCGGCAGAATAATTTCGCCGGTATCGGCGCCACGGGCGGCGGTGTTCCTGGCGACCGCTTCCCCGATATCAAGACCGGGGTGCACGCACAAATCCAGCATCTCGTCGCCTATTCGGGCGAGCGCCTCGCCGATCCAATCGCGCCACGAACCCAGCTGAAACAGGACGACATCATCGAGCAATCGCGGCGCTTGCGGCGGCCCGTCACGTTCGGCGATCTGGCGCGCCGCTGGGCTGCCGACCGGCGCTACGCCCGTTCGATCGACTTCGTCGCCGGGCAGTTCCGCGACCGCTACTGCTCAGGCGCAACCGCTGCCGCCGCCACACCAGCGCGCGATGCACCAGTCCCGCAACCGGCACGCCGGCCCAGCAGCCGCGATTTCCCGCCGCCATCAGGCCTCGGCGGTCCGAAGCCCTTGCGGCTTGCGGGCCCCGACGAACTGCCGTGGGCCAACAGCGGCCAAGCCGTAACCAACCCAGCCGGGACAGCGCCGCCCGAAATACTCGCGCCTGAGATCATCGCACCTGAGATCATCGCACCCGCAAGCCCTGCTGAAACGGCCAGCCCGCCCAAGGGCGCCAATTTTCCTGTCCGCACGATCTGGTCGCGCGACGGCGAAACGGACGCCGCACCGGTGCCAGCGCGACGCCCGAAGCCGCAGGCGAAACCCGCGCCGGCCGCAACACGAGCGGCTGAGACCAAGTCCGAACCGCAGCCGGAAACGAGCGCAGCACCGGTAGACGGCGCGCCGCTGCTGCCGACGTTCAGAATTTCACCAACGACGCCGCAACCCTCGCGCCTCGGCGGGCCGGTTGCGGAAGAACAATTCGCGCGACCGTCCGCCCCCGTGACGGCCGCCGCTCCCGCCAAGCCAAGCGCGCGGTTCAAGGACATTGTCGTCACGTCCGCCCCAGTCCCTGAGACGGCGCCGTGCCGCGTCCTGACCGCAAGTTACGGCGGCAAGAAAACGCTGCTCGTGCGTGCCGCCCTTAACGGGGAAACGCGCTACACGGCGTTGACGGTGCTCGACGGTTTTGAAAAATCGATGTTCGATATTTACACCAAGGCCCACGCCGAGGGCGCCGAGATCGTCGGCGAATA
>JANNSR010000017.1:0-1530 GCA_031402935.1 Hyphomicrobium sp.
CCTCAAGAACACGCGCGAACTGGCAGCCGCCCTCAAAGCCGCTGGAACGCCGGTCGAAACGGCGGAGTATCCGGGCGTCGGTCATATCGGCCTTGTGCTGACGCTGTCGCGGCCGTTCCGCTGGCGGGCGCCTGCGCTCGAGAAAATGATCGAATTTGCAGGCCGTTTCGATGCGGGTGCGAAGACCGTTGCGGCGTGTGTGCGCTAGCGAATTTCAATCCGCGCGAAACGGTGCGTCTCGGGATCGGCAGGCGACAGATCGCCGGCCTTGATCAGCCGCACTGATGGATCGTCGGCCGGCACGCCGAGCGGCTCGAGATTAACGTCATGCACCGCGCCCGAGATCGCACCGTCCGCACCGGCCGCAAGTTTGAAATTCAGCCCGTTCAAGGTGCTGATGCCGTAGCCCGCAGGCGGCTTGAACAAGAACAGCAGCGCGCATTCGAGATCGGCCAAATCGTCCAACGTGATGCGGCGCTTGAGTACGTAGGGGTAGTCAACGTGGCACCAGGTTTCCTTCACGCCCTTGAGGCAGCGGAACGGCCGCATCGACAGAAACTCGTCCTCGAATTCGGGCGCGTCAAGCGCGATTGTAATCGTCCTCGCATCACCTTTTTTCGTGAACGTAACGGCACCAATGGTCTGCTTGTCTCCCGCCGCCGAGATCAGCGTGATAGACTTTTTGCCCTCCGGCAGTTTCGCCCCGGCTGCGAACGCGAGCGGGCCTTCCGCAAGCAAAGCCAGCGCAATCGAAATCGCCAGCGCCGCAGCAGCCCATCGCCGCTTGTTGTTCTGCAAAGTCATGACGTCCCCGGAGTCCAGCGGATTTGCACCTAACAACGATACGCGCGGCGCCAGCTGCCGTTACGCGAAAGTGTCATGCACTTTCGCACCATACGGCCCCGCCAACGCAACGCCGCCGCCACCCACGTTGACGTGGACGACGGCGGCGGATCGAACGCTAACGATGCGGCGTCAACCGGTCCTAGCTTGCGACGCTTTTCGCGATCCTCTGCGACGCGTAGCCAAAGAGCGCACCAATCGCCATTGAGATCACGATGTTCAACAACGGATTGCTGGCGATATCAGCTGCTGTGACGGCAGCACCTGTTTTCATCAGCGCAAACGCGACGGTCGCTGCATAACCGTAGACAGCGGCAGGGATAGCCGACAGAAGCGGGATTTGAGCGGCGAGGATCATGAGCCCAACCGTTACGCCGACAACCGCTGCCGTGCCAATCACGCCGCCGCCAACCTGCGGCATCAGCCAAAGCGCCAGTGTTGCCATCAACGAACCCCAGATGGCTCCAACAATTGCGTTTTGAAGGCCCGTCTCTTCACCGCCACTGCTGTAGAAACTGCCCCAGCCGATGAACGCAGCCCAGATTGACAGACCAATTCCGGCGAGTGGACCTAAGAAGAGCCAAGTCGCGACCGCTCCTAGAACGCCGATGACGAGTGCAAGTGCTGTGACGAGATTCATGATGTCCTCCTTCAAGGATCAATTCAGTCCCATTGTCCCGAGGAAGA
>JANNSR010000018.1:0-21109 GCA_031402935.1 Hyphomicrobium sp.
CGGCACAGCGGATCTGACCATCGCCGATCGTTCGGCGCGGCCCTACGCCGAGTGGTATGAATTGAACTGCCCGGCGTGCGGCCTCGACCACACACTGCATATTCCGCTGCCTCCACCTGCCTCATGACAGGCCACATGATATGGCGAAATAAGCAATGACGGCGTTGCCAGAGATCGTTCTGCTGCCGGGCCTTGATGGCACGGGCGAGCTGTTCGACCGGCTCGTCTCGCTGCTCGAAGCCGAGACGCGCGTCACGGTGCTGCGCTATCCCTCCGATCCGGCGCTCGGCTACGAGGATTACGCGCAGTTTGTGCGCGACCAAATTGGCGATCGCCGCGTCGTGCTGTTGGGCGAGTCGTTTTCAGGCCCCGTCGCGGTGCTTGTTGCGGCACGGCATCCGGCGCGCGTCATGGGCGTCATTCTTGCGGCGACGTTTCTGCAAAGCCCCTATGCGGGCTGGCTGGTGCGGCTTGGGGCGCGGCTCAATCCGTGTCTCGCACCCGGCACTTTTCGCGACCGCATTCTAATGGGGCGTTTCGGCGATGTGGCGCTGCATAGCAAAATCGCGGAGATTCTGGCCGCCATTCCGCCCGGCGTGCGCGAAGCCCGCTTGCGCGCCGTCTCGCGCGTCGATGTGCGAAAAGCGTTTGCAGCGCTCAGTTGCCCCATTCTCGCGCTCCACGGCGGCGCCGATTGGCTGGTGCCGAAAGGTCCGCTCGAACGGGCCGTGAGCCGCAAGGCGGGCGCACGCATGGTGCTGCTGCCGGGTGCGGCCCACATGCTGCTGCAAACACGGACACGCGATGCGGGCCAGCACATTCTCAGCTTTATGCACGGCATCGACACACCCGGAGGGAAATTTTGAAGATCAACGGCAAGCCGTCACGCACGATATGGCTCAGGCCCGACGGCAGAAGCGTCGAGATCATCGATCAGACGCAGCTGCCGCATCGCGTGACGACGGTCGTACTCAAGACAGCGGATGATGCGGCCTATGCCATCCAAGCCATGCTGGTGCGCGGGGCGCCGCTGATCGGTGTGACGGCGGCCTACGGCGTGGCGCTGGCGATGGCGGAGAATTCAAGTGATGATGCGCTTGCGAAAACAATCGGCCATCTCGCCGAACAGCGGCCGACGGCGGTCAATTTGCGCTGGGCGCTGGAAGAAATGCGCCAAGCCCTTGAGCCATTGGCGCCCGCCGAACGGGCCGCTGCTGCATACGCGCGAGCTGGCGAGATCGCCGAGGACGACGTCGAGATGTGCCGCCGCATCGGCGTCAATGGTCTCGACATCATCAAATCCATCGCGGCGAAAAAAAACGGCAAGCCGGTCAACATCCTGACCCACTGCAACGCCGGATGGCTTGCCTGCGTCGACTGGGGCACGGCGACGTCGCCGGTCTATCACGCGCATGATGCCGGGATTCCGGTTCACGTTTGGGTCGATGAGACCCGCCCGCGCAACCAGGGCGCGGCGCTGACCGCCTTCGAACTCGGCCAGCATGGCGTGCCGCATACGCTGATCGTCGACAACGCCGGCGGTTACTACATGCAAAAGGGTGAGGTTGATCTGGTCATTGTTGGCACCGACCGCGTCACGGCGGCGGGAGATGTCGCCAACAAGATCGGCACGTATTTGAAGGCGCTGGCCGCACACGACACCAAAGTGCCGTTCTACGTGGCGCTGCCATCGTCCACCATCGATTGGAGCATCGACGATGGTTTCGCGATCCCGATTGAAGAACGCAGCGCGGATGAAGTTTTGAAAGTCTCCGGCCGGCTCAGCGACGGCCGCATTGGCGGCGTAGATATCGCGGCCGCCGGTACGCACGCGCGCAATCCGGGTTTCGACATCACGCCAGCGCGGCTCGTCACCGGCCTCATCACCGAGCGCGGCGTTTGCGCGGCGTCAAAGGCGGGGTTGTTGAATTTGTTTCCAGAGCAAAAAAGATTGTCATACCGGCCGGAGATGCGCGGCTAGCGCATCGCGGAGCCGGGATGACAAGACGTGCGCGCATCACCCGAGCGCGAAATCATGGATCAGCTTGATATTGAGCGCGATGATGATGGCCGCGATGACGACCGCAAACGCCGTCAGCCAGCGCGGCGCGACGAGGTCGCCCATCTTGATGCGGCTGGCGGTAAACTGCACGAGCGGGACAATGGCAAAGGGAAGCTGCAGGCTGAGCACGACTTGAGTCAGGATCAGCAACTTTCCGGTTTGCTGGTCGCCGTAGAAGATGGTCACACCCGCCGCCGGGATGATGGCGATGGCGCGCGTCACGAGGCGGCGCATCCACGGCGCGATGCGCATTTCGATGAAGCCTTCCATGACGGCCTGGCCGGCCAGCGTTGCCGTCACGGTCGAGTTGAGGCCGCAGCACAGCAGCGCGATGCCGAACAGCGTCGGCGCGATGGCCGAGCCGAGCAGGGGGGCTAGAAGCGAAGAGGCTTGGCCGAGCTCGGCAACTTCCGTATTGCCGGATTTGTGGAACGCTGCCGCCGCCAGGATCAGGATCGAAGCGTTGATCAGAAGCGCGAGCATCAAGGCGACGGTTGAATCGATGGTCGCGAATTTCAGCGCCTCGCGCTTCTCAGCCGTTTTATCGCCATAAGCGCGCGTCTGCACGATGGCTGAGTGCAGGTAGAGGTTATGCGGCATGACGGTGGCGCCGATGATGCCGAGCGCGAGATACAGCATGTCGGGGTTGGTCACGATGTCGATCGTCGGCGCGAAGCCGCGGATGACGTCGCCCCAGACCGGATCGGCGAGCGCGATCTGCACTGCGAAGCAAACGGCAATGACGCCAAGCAGCGTGATGATGAAGGCTTCGAGATAGCGGAAGCCGAGCCGTTGCAGCAGCAGCACGACGAACACATCGAGGGCGGTTAGGATGACGCCGAGTTCGAGCGGCATGCCGAATAAAAGATTGAGACCGATCGCGGTGCCGATGACCTCGGCAATGTCGGTCGCGATGATCGCGGCTTCGGCGAGGAACCACAGCGGATAGGCGGCCCAGGCCGGATAGCCGTCGCGGCAGGCCTGCGCCAGATCGCGGCCAGAGGCGATGGCGAGGCGGGCGCACAGGGCCTGCAGCACGATGGCCATGATGTTCGACAGCAGCGCGATGAACAGCAGCGCGTAGCCGAACTTCGATCCGCCCGCGATCGAGGTGGCCCAGTTGCCAGGATCCATGTAGCCGACGGCGACCATGTATCCGGGGCCGGCGAAGGCTGCGAAGCGGCGCCAGGACGTGCCGTCGCGGCGCACCGGAATGGTGCGGAAAACGTCCATTAGCGCCGGTTCGGTACGCGGACGGCGCCAGCCCGAGGGCGTGAAAAAGCGTGCCGGGCCGGGCGGCGCGGCAGAGGTTAGAATGTCCATGGGCCCCATTCGCAAATGCAAATCATTTGCAACAAGCTAGCATGGTGTTTTCCCCCTGTCATCGGTTTTTTCTCTCTCTCTTGCGTGTATTCACCAATAAAAACCACGTTGGAGCCGTTTTCGTCTCTTACGCAGCGCTTACGTTTCCGGACGTTGCTATGCGCCGGTGAACGGCATCAAGTGCTGCGGCAAACGCAGTGTGAGGTCACGATGTGGGGTTACAAGAAACGGCTGACGCGCGACCTGACGCGCTGGCGCGAGGCTGGGTGGTTGACCGCTGACGCCGAGAGCCGTATCGTTGACGAGCTTGCAAGGAGCGGGCGAGAGGTGGGGCTCGCTTCTGCGCTCGGTATCCTTGCAAGCGTACTTCTCGGCTTTGCCGTCGTGTCATTCGTCGCCGCCCATTGGGCCGAGATGCCGCGCGGGATGCGCCTCGGTCTCATTCTATCGCTGATCTGGATCGGCTACGCTGTCGCCGGCTATCTCGCATCGCGCGGGGCAGCCAAAATGGCCGACGCCGCGATATTGTTCTCAAGCGCCGTATTCGGTGCCGGTATCGCGCTGATCAGTCAGATGTATCACATCGACGGCCATCCGCCTGATGGCGTGCTGCTGTGGGGCCTTGGTAGTTTTGTGGCCGGCGCCGCGCTGCGGTCCAACCCTGCGCTTGCCCTTTCGATGGTATTATTGGCGCTGTGGACTGGCATGGAAATGGGTGCCAGCGGCCGCGTGCATTGGCCGTTTCTTGGCGCTTGGCTTGCTGTTTCGGCGGCGTTTGCGTGGCAGCGCTGGCAGCCCGGCGTGCATCTCTCCGGTTTGGCCATGACGGTGTTCGTCATCAGCCTCGGGTTCTTTATCAACAATGGCCACGCCCACGAAATCGTCGTCGCGATAGGCTTGCTGGCGGCAGCGATGTCAATTACCGCGATGAAATCCTGGCCCGAAGCGGATTGTGTTGCGGCACCGGCACTCGGCTATGCCATTGCCGCGACGTATGCGGGCTTGTTCGCGCTGCAATTCATCGATGATGGCGCGCTCGCGCGTCTGATCCTGTTGGCTGCCATCACACTGCTGGGGCTGCTCGGGGCAATCGCCTACGGGCTCTACAGCGGCCATCGCGGTGCGTTGTGGCTCGGTTATATAGGTTTCTCCATTGAGATCCTGTCGGTCTACTGGAAGACGGTCGGCACGCTGCTCGATACGTCGCTGTTTTTCCTCGTCGCCGGCCTCATTGTCGCGGCGCTGGCGTATATGGCCTATCGCTTAGCGCAGCGCGGAGACGTGCGGAGGGAGCTGGCATGACCATGAATCGCAAGTTCCTCGCCCTATTGGCAATCGTCGCTCTGATCCAGACCGCGGCGCTCGGCAAAATCGTCTACGACCGCCACACACTCATCAAGACCGGCCGCGAGATCACGCTGCAGGTGATACCCGTCGATCCGCGCGACATCATGCGCGGCGACTATGTGCGGCTCGGCTACGGCATTTCGCCGATGCGACGCTCGTCGTTGCAGGGTGGGGCCAGCCTCGATAGCGCGTCGCGCGGCGACGCCGTCTATGTCACAATCCGCCCCGGGGCCGATCTAGCCTGGACGCCGGTTGCCGTCGCCACCAGCTACCCGAAGGACGTCACCACCGGAGACGCGGTCCTCAAAGGCCGCATTCAGTACATCTGGGATGAAGCCAGCAATGCCGACGCCAACCTCAACGTGACATTCGGCATCGAAACCTACTTTGTGCCCGAAGGCAGCGGTAAACCGATCGAGGAGGCCGTGCGTGACAAAAAAATCCAAGCCCTCGTCGCTGTAGGTTCCGATGGAACGGCGGCGCTTAAAGGTCTTGTCATCGGGGGTGAGCGTCACGAAGCCCCCCCTATCTTTTGAGGCTATCAAAGAACTACGGCTCCTTGCTATCACGGCGGCTCAAAACCAGGAGAACCTGAGCATGGCCATCGCGCGTCACGAATCTACTGCCGTCTATTCCAAGGTCACGGAAGCGGGCGGCCTCGTTTTCACCGCTGGCGTCATCCCGGCCGACCTCGCACGCGATTGTGAAGGCCAGACGGCGGAAGTTCTGGCCGAGATCGACCGGCTCTTGAAATTGGCCGGTACCGACAAGTCGAAGGTCGTGCAGGCGTCGGTCTGGCTCAACGACATCCGCCACCGCGACGCGATGAACAAGGCGTGGTCGGCCTGGCTAGGCGGCAATGATGCCCCGGCGCGGGCCTGCGTCGAAGCCAAGCTGATCGATCCCCGGATGCTGGTTGAAATCTCGGTCGTTGCGGCGAAGTAAGTCCGCAGAAATAACACCAGCGGGCACGTCATCCTCGGTCGAGCGCGCCCTGCGCTTGCGCGTCGAAGACCGGGGATCCAACGAAAAATGCGCCGAAGGCTCGAAACATTTTGTGTCTTCGACGGGCTTTGCGCTGGTTCCCCGAGCACGATCGCGCGTGGGCTCACGTGCTCGAGGATGACGACACCTAGTTCTCCCCGGGCCAAATCGTGCCCGATGTCGGCCCCCCCGCGCCGCCCATACAACGCGGAACGGCTAGGGGCTGCGACCGCTCCCTGTGACTCGTTTGCCGCGCTTCCATCGGTATCTGAGCCTGAACCCCGCCACCCTATCGAGCGGGGCCTGTGAATCTGCCAAAGTCCAAGCCTGGGCGGGGGCCGTAGGTTCTCTCAGGCATTTCGGGGATTTGGATCATGGCATTGAAGCGTGGATTTCAATTTACCGCTGCGGCGATTTTTGCTGCGGGCGTTATTGTTGCGATGACGGTGGTCCCGGCTGACGCCAGGCCGCGGCGCAAGAAGATGCTGCGGGCGATGCCGGCGGTCTCGGGTCTTGCCGCCAGTCACAGCATGCGCAACGAAGGCGGTCGGATGTGCTTCGCCGATCACTTCCACTATGGCTCTGGCACCGGCAACGCCCGGCGTGCCGCTGAAATCTCAGCCATTCAGGCTTGGGCCGGATTCGTCGACTTCGAGTATGGCGGCTCCTGGGCCAGCTACGGTCGATCATCGAGCAAGCAGATGACGTGCGCGCAAGGCGGCACGGGCTGGAGCTGCGATGTCAGCGCCCGGCCCTGCCGCTAACGACGTCGCCTGCAGAAATCACCAGGCCGGTCTCGCGAGAGACCGGCCTGTTTGCTTGCGCTACAGTCACGCTATGCGCGCGTGAAAATCCGGCGCAGGATCACGGGAAGGAATTTGACGAGCAAGAGCTGCAAAATCGTACCAACGACTCCGCGGTTTCCGGTGCCAAGCAGACCGCCGAGGATCGAGCGGATCAGCGCTTCAAGCGAGCCGCCGCCCGGAGCGCTGGTGCCACCACGGCGCACGACGTCGCCGAGATCGTCGTAGCGGGTGCGCTTGCCGACGCCTGGAATGTTGTCGCCAGGGACCGGCAACGGACTGCCGCCACCAACCGTGCCGCCCATGCCGCCGCCTGAGCCGCCAGAGGGGCGCGGCAGGTCAATACCCCAGCCGCCGGTGCTGCCTTGATCAGCGGGCGTGCCACCCGGCAACGGCAAAGGACTGCCTGACCGCACCGTGTTCGCCATGCCGCCGAGCCCCGGCACATCCCGCAGGCGTTCGGAGAAAATGGGCTGGGTTTCTTTTTGCAATCCGCCGAGCATCATGCTGGCGACGACGGGCAGCATCTTTTTCAGCGTCTCTTCATCGATACCGGACTGCTTCGCGGCCTTGTGGGCAATGCCGCGGCTGATGTGCTTGTTGCCGATCAGAACGTCGAGCACGCCGTTGCCGGCCTCTGCGATTTCGGGTGAGTTCAGATTCTGTGGATCGGCCAGCGCCCGGCCGGCGCCGGCATTGCCGAGCATCGCAACAATGTCGGCGAGCCCGCCGCGCGACAACGTGTTGCGCATCGTGCGTTGCGACAGCGCGTCGAGCATAACCGTGATGGCCGTTGCGGCCTTGTCGGGCGCGACGCCGAAAGCGTTGGCGACGTTTGCAATCGCCGCACCACCCTGGGCATCGTTCAACGTTTTTTCGAGTTCCACACCCAACTCCTGCTTCGGCGCCAAATTGCGGCGGCATTGTGTGTGGCGCTTATATCAATCGCGTGCCGCAGCGCAACACACTGCGCCGCTTATTTGCGCGCGTGGAGCGACGGAAACAGCGACGCGCGTACGTTCACACAGGGTTCATCTACCGCGTTGTCAAATATGGATAGAAACCAAAGGACGCTCTCGTGCGTTCTTACAAAGCACGCCACACAAAAAGAGAAGCGTGCGGGTATCGGAAAACTTCGGAGGCCGTGGAGCCCTCCACCTGTAACCCCCCTCGCACGCCCGCACGGCACGCAAAGGGATCATTCCAAAGGAGGCAGCAATGCGTAAGCTCGCACTGTCACTACTTCTACTCACTGGACTTGCACTCGGCGGCGCCGCACCGGCGTCCGCTAATGCAGCCGCCGGTCTGGCTACAAAGCAGGCCGTCACGTCTGAAGCCATCGTCGATAAGGTTGGCTGGGGTCATCGCCGGCGCCACGGCGGTCTCTTTCTCAGCTTCGGATATCCCAGTTACTATGGATATTCCAACTATCGCCGTTACCGGTACTATGACGACTATGACTACCGACCATACCGCTACCACCGGCGTCACCACTACCGCCGCCATCACTTTGGCCACCGCCGTCACTGGTAGATGGCCCTGAGAAACGGCTGAGTTGAACGTGGAACCGCCTAAAACCGGCCCGGCGTGCTGAAAAGTACCCGGGCCGGAGCCGTTTTTGCGCCGAAAGACCTAGAAAAGACCCCCAAAAGACAGGGCCTCCCGTGTTGCAACACGGGGGCTCTTTTGGCATGGTCCGCCGCGACTCTTCGCCCGGCGGGTACTTAAGGGGCGAGTCGGGGGCCGCTCGCTCGAGCAGCGCTCGCAATCAGCAAAAAATCACAAGCCGAGCAATCGGGGCCAAAAGGGACCACTCCATGACCAATATTCTTTGGGGGATCATCGCCTGCGGGGCGTTGTCCATCCTCTACGCGTTCGTGACCGCCAGATCGGTGATGAATGCCGACGCCGGTAACACCCGGATGCAGGAAATTGCCGCCGCTATCCGTGAAGGGGCGCAGGCCTATCTCAACCGCCAGTATAAGACCATTGGCATGGTCGGCGCGGTCATCTTCGTTCTCGCTTGGGCGCTGCTTGGGCCGCTGGAGGCCGTCGGCTTCCTGATCGGCGCCGTGCTGTCGGGCCTCGCCGGTTACATCGGCATGAACGTGTCTGTGCGCGCCAACGTCAGGACCGCGCAGGCGGCAACCGTGTCGCTCGCCAAGGGTCTCGACATCGCCTTCAAGGCTGGCGCCATCACCGGCATGCTGGTCGCTGGTCTCGCCCTTCTTGGCGTCGCCGTCTACTACATGATCCTCACCGGACCACTCGGTCTTGCTCCGGCGAGCCGCGAAGTCGTCGATGCACTTGTGGCGCTTGGCTTCGGTGCATCACTAATCTCGATCTTCGCTCGTCTCGGCGGCGGCATCTTTACGAAAGGCGCCGATGTCGGCGCCGACCTCGTCGGCAAGGTTGAAGCCGGCATTCCGGAAGACGATCCGCGCAACCCGGCAACGATTGCCGATAACGTCGGCGACAACGTTGGCGACTGCGCCGGTATGGCCGCCGATTTGTTCGAAACCTATGCCGTGACGGTTGTCGCAACCATGGTGTTGGCGGCGATCTACTTCGGCACGCAGCCGAATCTAGCGGCCTTGATGGTCTACCCGCTCGCTATCTGCGCGGCGTGCATCGTCACCTCGATCATCGGCACCTACTTCGTCAAGCTTGGCGCCAACGGCTCGATCATGGGCGCGCTGTATCGCGGCGTCATCGCGTCTGCCGTATTGTCGATCGCCGGGCTCTATGCGGCGACGCACTACGTGCTCGGCGGCTTCGGCGAAGTCGGCAAGGTCGGCGATCTCGTGATCACCGGTTGGAACCTGTTCCAGTGCGGCCTCGTCGGCCTCGCGCTCACGGGGCTCATCGTCTGGATCACGGAGTACTACACCGGCATTGGTTTCCGCCCGGTGCGCTCGATCAGCCAGGCGTCGGTGACCGGTCACGGCACCAACGTTATCCAGGGTCTCGCGGTGTCACTCGAGTCGACCGCGCTGCCAACACTCGCCATCGTCACCGGCATCCTGCTGACGTACAATTTGGCTGGCCTGTTTGGCACCGCGATCGCAACGACCACCATGCTTGGTCTCGCCGGCATGATCGTTGCGCTCGATGCCTTCGGCCCCGTCACCGACAATGCCGGTGGCATCGCCGAAATGGCGGGCCTGCCGAAGGAAGTGCGGCGCTCGACCGACGCGCTTGACGCGGTCGGCAACACCACAAAGGCCGTCACCAAGGGCTACGCCATCGGCTCAGCCGGTCTCGGCGCACTGGTTCTGTTTGCCGCCTACAACTCCGACCTGCAGCACTTCATCGCTGAGGCCAACAAGGCCGGCGCGACCGGCTTCCAGTACTTCAAGGGCGTCACGGTCGACTTCTCGCTGGCCAACCCCTACGTCGTGGTCGGTCTGCTGCTTGGCGGTCTGATCCCGTTTCTGTTCGGCGGCATGGCGATGACGGCCGTTGGCCGCGCCGCGGGCTCGGTGGTGGAAGAAGTTAGGCGTCAGTTCAAGACTAAGCCCGGCATCATGAAGGGTACGGAAAAGCCCGACTACGCCCGTGCCGTCGATCTGCTCACGCAGGCGGCTATCAAGGAAATGGTGGTGCCGTCGTTGTTACCGGTGCTGTCGCCAATCGTGCTGTTCTTCGCCATTAGCGCGGTGGCCGGCAAGGGCGCGGCCTTCTCCGCCGTCGGCGCCATGTTGCTCGGCGTTATCGTGACCGGCATCTTCGTTGCCATCTCGATGACGTCTGGCGGTGGTGCCTGGGACAACGCTAAGAAAAGCTTTGAAGACGGCTTTGTCGATAAGGACGGCGTCAAGCACATGAAGGGCTCGGAAGCCCACAAGGCTTCCGTGACGGGCGACACGGTTGGCGATCCTTACAAGGATACCGCCGGTCCGGCCGTCAACCCGGCGATCAAGATCACCAACATCGTCGCACTGCTGCTGCTCGCCGTGCTGGCGCGTCAGTAAACAAAACGCTGACGATCAAACTACAAAGGCCCCGGAGAGTGATCTCCGGGGCTTTTTTGCATTGGGGAGATCTGTGACTGGAAACTATAGCCGCGGGAAACGGAACAGTCACGGACCGGCCGGCTGATTGATCCGGGATTGCAGCCTGGATATGCAGGCGCGGCACGCTTTATCCCCTAACCCGAATTAAGGATTACGCGATTTCGGCCGATCCTTGGAAATACAAACGACATCCTACAATTAATTCACAAATTTTATCTACCGTGATGCAATTGGCATTAGGAGCACATTGGATGTTGACGTTACGGACGCTTTTAGCACGCAAGTCACAACGTCAAATCCTTGACGACAATCCGCTTGGCTTCGACCGGTCGCGATTGACGTTACAGCAGGAAATTCTGCTTCGCTCATTGCTGAACGAGTTCTATAGCTCCGCGAAATTGACAGTGGCATTCGCCAGTATTGTCAGCGCGCGAACGCGTGGAGTAAGGTTGCAGAATGTCAGCCGGCCAGAGGCTTATATACCAGCCGACCCCCTGATATTCCCCGCGGTCGCTGCTGGCTTAGCTCCGGCGCTTGGCTATTCCGGCCTGATTAGCGGTTTGCACGAATACTATACCCGCGTCGCGTTTGCTCGTGGCCTTTCTGCAATCCCGGCACTGGTTCAGGACGACGGAAATTCAGGACAGCGCGAACTCGTTCAACTCGCTGATGTCTGGCAGCGGGTATGCGCTCTTGCCAGCATTGTGGCTCATCTGCTCAGCGACGTGGAATGCGCCGGCGATCCGGTTCGAAAAAATCAGCTGATAACGCTCCACAGGTTGATCAACGCCGCAAAAAGCGGCAGCAGTCCCTGCGTGCGCAACGATGGCACGGTGTTCGTGCCTGGGTGGCTTGATCATCGGCGTGACGAACGGCGCGCTGTCGGCTGGCAAGTCTGGCTCGAGAGCGGCGGCAAGCGCGACCGCGCGACACTCAGAGATATTTCAGCAGGCGGCATGGGGTTGACGTCCAGCAACAGCCGTCCCGTTGGAACGCAAATTTCGGTGCAACTCGCCGATGCCCGCTGTCTCGCGGGCGTTGTCACGTGGTCCCAAAATGATCGTTTGGGGGTCAAGTTTCTGCAACCGCTTTACGCCAACGACCCACTGCTAACGGCCGCTTATGACTACCCTATCGGGTCATCGCAATTAAACTGATCAATGCAAAATGAAACCGGCCATCATGCTGACGGTCATGCTTAGTCTCCGCAATCGCGCGCGTGTCGAGCCGCTGATGATCGCGCTCAAACGCGGCGTTAAAATTCTCAATCGTTTTCGCGTCCGTCTAGCGGTGTTTGTTCGCCATAGAAAGGGTTCGCTCGCTGATGCCGGCTTCGTGGCTGCGACCGTCATCGCCTACGGAGTTGCCATTGCGATCGGCACAGAGCTGACGCGGGAAGCTGGAAATGCGGCGGCTATCTGGCCAGCCAACGGAATTTTGTGTGCAGCGCTCCTGGCCACATCCCGGCGCGGCACGAGGCGCGCCATGCTCGGGCTTGGCGCTGTCATCAATTTTGCAGTGATGTACCTGATGGGAGATGTGCTGGCGGCATGTATCGCTTTTGCAATCACAAATGCCACCGAAGCTTTCTTGACGTGCTGGCTGATCCAGCGCTTCTGTCCCGAGGCGTTGAATTTCACGTATGGCCGCAGCTTGCTGCGATTCTGCCTTATCGCGGGCTTTTTCGGACCTATTTTGCCGTCCGTCGCTGGAGCGGCTGTGATTCACACAGCGTATGGGATGGATTTTTTAACCGTCTTCAGGACTTGGTATAGTGCTGACGCGCTTGGCCTTCTCATCATGATCCCAGCACTGTTTCTGCTTGCTGACAAAGACGAGTGGGCGCAGCAGAAAAGATCGCAAGCCGAAACCGCAGGTCTTTTCCTTGCCCTTTCCGTCACCTCCACGCTGGTATTTTCCCAATGCAGCTATCCACTCTTATTCGTGATACCGGCGATTATTGTAAGAATCGCATTCCGCCTTGGTCCATCGTATACGGCTGCTGCTGTTCTCGCGACTGGGAGCATCGCGATCACGTACACCATCGCAGGGTTGGGGCCTGCAACTCTTGGTGCCGGCGTCGAGCTCCCGGTGCGGATCGAGATTGTGCAAGTCTTCATCCTCGTGGCGTTTTTCACGGCGCTTCCGGCCGCCAACGCGTTTGCAGAACAGAAACGTCTGCAGAACGGTCTGGACATCCAGATCCGCTCACGCGATGAGTTGGCAAATGAACTCAGAGAGAGCAAGCAACAGCTCGATATAGCCGTCAACAACATGTCCCTCGGCCTTTGCATGTATGACGGCGAGGGACGGGTGGTGCTACGCAACAATGCGTTTGCGCAGGTTTATGGCCTGTCACCGGATCAAGTGACACCCGGTATGACCTTGAAACAAGTTGTTGAACTCCGCATCGCGAACGGCATTTTCGCCGGGGACAGCCCGCAGCAGTACCTCGCCGAGCGGCTAACGCCTGTGACGTCCGATGTCTGCAAAATTCATCATCTGAACACCGGCCGCTCAATTGCGATTACGCAACGACCTCTACCCGGCGGCGGTTGGGTGACGACGCAAGAAGACATCACCGAGAGCCGCATCGTTGAAAAACGCCTGGCTTTTCTGGCCCACCACGACGCTTTGACCGGTTTAGCCAACCGGGCCCTGCTGCACGATCGTATCGAGCTTGCGCTCACGCGCGTTCGGCGCGGTGAGGAGGTGGCGGTTTTGTTTCTCGACCTCGATCACTTCAAAAGCGTGAACGATACCTTTGGCCATGCCACAGGGGATGAGCTGTTAAGAATTGTTGCCGGCCGGCTACGCAGCGGTTTGCGGGAGACAGACACGATCGCACGATTGGGCGGAGACGAATTCGCCATTCTTCTGGTCGGAGCGAAACAGCCTGAAGGCGCGGGAGTTGTTGCACAGCGTATCGTCGATATCATGAATGCTCCTATCAATATCGACGGCAAACAAATCAGAGTTGGGGTCAGTATTGGTATTGCAACGGCGCCCTACGACGCGGAGACCACGTCTGGCCTGCTCAAGTGCGCCGATCTTGCTTTGTATAGGGCAAAAGCAGACGGCCGGGGAACGCACCGCTTTTTTGAAGCGGAAATGGATTCGCGCATGCACGCGCGTCTGAAACTCGAACAAGACTTGCGCGAAGCGGTCGCAGAAGGCGGCTTCATGCTGCACTATCAGCCGCTCGTAAATCTTGAGACCAACGAGGTCAGCGGTTTTGAGGCGCTGATCCGCTGGAACCACGACGAGCGTGGCATGATATCGCCCGCCGATTTCATCCCGCTCGCTGAAGAAACCGGACTCATTATTCCGATCGGGCAGTGGGTCTTGAAGCAGGCGTGCAGAGACGCGGCGGCCTGGGCCAAACCTCTGAAAGTGGCGGTGAACTTGTCACGAGCCCAGTTGATGAGCCCAGGCATCGTCGAGAACGTTGCCGCCATATTGGCTGAAACGGGCCTTTCGCCTGGACGGCTGCAATTGGAAATCACCGAAACAGCCGTCATGCACGACGCAGCCAAAGCGGCGCAGCTGCTGAACGAACTGAGATCGATGGGTGTTGAAATTGCTATGGACGACTTCGGCACCGGGCATTCCTCATTGAGCTGTCTGCGAGGCTTCCCGTTCAATAAAATCAAAATTGATCGTTCGTTTGTCAACGATCTCACATCAAGCCTGGAAGCCCGGTCGATTCTGAGAACCATCGTTGCTCTGGCAAAGGTGCTAGGGATGTCGACAACCGCGGAAGGCATCGAAACCGCGGAGCAGTTGGACATCGTCCGTGCCGAGGGTTGCGGCGAAATGCAGGGATACTTTTTCAGCCGGCCGAAACCAATTACAGAATTTTCGCATTTTACGCGATCAAACGACTACGAAAAATGCCAGGCGGCATAACCGAAGGCCGTAGGCCAGCAAAGAATTTTTGCCCCTGCGTCACACAGTAATCTTCATTGACTTATCCGATCAACGAGAGCATAAAGCCAACGCATGATTATGAGTGGCTGCGCATAAAAATATATCGCTCCCGCGTTGAATTTGGGCGATATCGCCACTCTCAGCAATGATATAAAATTCGAACCGATGCGGGCGGACATGTCAGAGTCTTCGCATCTAAGGGCTTGCCCTAAGGGCCTGACGCGTTTCCGCTCCACTGAAGCCTAAATCGCGACACGAGTAGTTTAAGGTCCACCGATTTTCATGTCGGTTTGGGCCTCGAAGGGTTCTGCTTGCGTCGGGATCGTAGGCCTTGCGGCCGTACAACTGAGGTGCGTGCAAAATGGAGATGAGGCCATGTTCAATATGATGGATGTCTTATATGAAGAACAGGTGTTTTGGGCATTGATCGTGATGGCTGTTCTTGCGGCCATAGCTGCAAGACACTGGAGCGCCGCGTTTATCACTCCCATTCAGGAAAAGCTGAAAGAGAGCGGAGAGCAGCTCGCCAAGCTCCAGAAGGTGTCCGAGAACCTCGGGCACACCTTACATAACTTCGAAGACAAGATGCAAAAGCAGGTTGGTTCGTTCGAGAGCGCAGTTTCTCATCTGAGCTGCGATGTCGGCAAGGTGCGGCGCGAGGCAACCGATTTAGGGAGCCATGTCAACAATCTGGAGGCCAAGGCGGACGTCACCGCGCAGAAAATCGATGCAATCAAGCGCCAGCTTGACGATGAGGCCTGCGAGTTGAAGCGGATCGACGATCAAATCAAGGACAGCATGGGCAAAGCCGACAGTAATGCCCGTCAGATTGATCACCTCGAGCATGAAGTCCACGTCCTGGGGCATGAACTGTCTGGCCCGCCAAAATGGATAAGGCTGGACCGCCACGCACATTGAGACGGGTGACGACCGTTGTGTGCGGGTGTCGTCTGTCGTTAGGAGCGGCCGGGAACAACATTTTATTCGTCGTGCAAGAAGTATCGCCGGCGAGAAGTTCCGGCCGCGTGCCGAAATCAATAAAATTCATGCTCCAAGTTATGCCCCATGATTGGTCCGCTGCTTCCGGCCACGGTCGAGTGTGATCAAGGAGCCGTTTTCGCTGGCCGCCTATTCAGAGGCTGACCTCGTGGCCGTGGGTCTAGGGATTGCAAAAAAGGAGATCAGGCCATGTTCGATCTTATTGACGTCTTTTATGAATCACCGGTGCTTTGGGCACTGATCGTGTTGATTGTGCTCACGGGCTTGGCGTCGAGATATTGGAGCCAAGCGTTCATCTTTCCCATCCAAGTGAAGCTGAAGGAGAACGGGGAGCAAATCACCAAGCTCCACACGGTGTTTGAGAACTTCGGGCACACCATTCATAACTTCGATGGCAAAATGCGAAAGCAGCTCGAGTCGGTCGAGAGCAAAGTTTCTCATCTAAGCGCCGACCTCGGCGAGGCGCGACGCGAGGCGCACGACATCGTGAAGCATGTCGATAGCCTGGAGGCTAAGACGGTCGCCGCGGCGGCCAAGGTCGATGCCATCAAGAACCAGGTTGACGAAGAGGCCTGCGAGTTGAAGCGGATCGACGATGAGATCAGGGGCAGCATGGGCATGGTCAATAGTACCGACCGCCAGATTGACCACCTTGAGCATGAAATCCACTGCTTGGACTACCAAGACCTCCACAAGGCCGGTGACTACGACAGCCGGCGCAGCGCGATCGCAGAGCTTGAAAGCGCCGATCGAAAAATTGAGAGACTAATGGACGAGACCATCCAAATCGAGGCCGGTTACCGGAGGCGCTGCGCATCGGAGCGCAATGGCGCGACACTGGCCGAAGAATACGAAGAGCACCACCGCAAGCTGATAGATGCATCGCAGCACATTTTCTACGACGTGAGGAAATACCTCTCACGCGCCGCCATCCGCGCCATGGAGGTGGAGGAAGAGCAGATCGATTGGAGCAGAGGAGAGCTGTTCGCAAATACAGCGAGCGACGACGCGGCCAAGGCGTACCACCAAGAAGTCAAAGACTATTTCATTAAGCTGAAGGAGGCGATCTCTAGAAGCCTCAAAGATATGGCCGCACCACGTATTTGGATGGCGATCAAATAACGTAATGCAGAACGATGGCACGGATGCACTGGCCGCGTCGCTTACAACGACCGCAGGGTCTCGGACGATATGCGGGCGAGAGAGAGGCTAGGTACACTGCAGGCTACCCGTCTCACGAGCCATCGCCAAAGATGTTCGTCTTCTTGCCGAGGTTGCGGAACAGCTGCTTGACGATGCCTTCGTCCTTGCCGCCAGGGGCCGGTGTCTTGCGCGAGATAAAGTCGAACACCTTGCCGTCTTTCAGGCCGTAGTTGGCGACGCTCTCGACGGTACCGCCTTGATTGAAGTAGACGGCGACGACGTTGCGGTCTTTTTCTTCCGGCAAGAAGAACGAACTCTGCGCCATCGTGCTTGAGATGTAATAGAAAGCGTTACCGTCGCCGACGACGGCGCTGGTTGCCGGCGTACCGAGGGAGGCGCGCACCTGCTCCTGGCTCATGCCGGGCTGGATCGCTTGCAGGTCGGTGTCGTGGAATTGATGTCCGTGCTTAGTGAGTGTCTCGCTGCAACCCGAGAGCGCGAGCCCAAGACCAAGCCCCAACCCCAGCCCAAATTGACGTGCGACCGTGCGCGCGCTGGCGCGGCAATGCTTTTTGCTGTTGTCATCCCGGTGCATGCGCTTTGGTCGTCTCCCGAGAATCGCTTGGGTCTGGTTGATCGAGGCTTTAAACTGGCGGCTGGTCGTTCGCAACGTAACGGCTTGGGCGGCGGCGCCCCCAATCCCCAGACTTCTGGCCCCAGACTTGTGGCCCCAGACTTCTCTTGCGGTGTTGCCACAATTGACGCGCGACCCACCGCACAAACGAGGATTACCAGCGATGCTGGCGTGGTTGACTGGACGAGACGGGCCCCGGCACACAGCAGGCGAGCTTTATGGCGGGGTCGTGGCCGCAGCCCGCCGGCCAGCCTTTTATGCCGATCTCGGCGTTCCGGACACACCCGAAGGACGCTTTGAGCTTATTGCGCTGCATATGTTTTTGGTGCTGGAACGGTTGCGGCGCGAGGGCAATGCCGGGGAGGCGGTGTCGCGGCATATCCTGGAGGCCTTCGTGACCGACATGGACGACTGTATGCGCGAAATGGGCGTCGGCGATCTGACGGTGCCAAAGCGCGTTAAGCGGGCGGCCGCCGGGTTCTATGAGCGCGCTGGTATCTATCGCGGCGGACTTGAGGCGGGCGCTGGCGCGGCGCTGGCAGCAGCGCTGCAAGGCTACATCTTCAGTGCCGGGACCGCGCCGAAAGCTGCCGCCCAACTGGCTGATTACGTCAGCAGAAATGCCGCGCAATTGACCGCCACACCGGCGCGCGACGTCCTTGCCGGACGGGTGGCGTTTCTTCCGCTTTCTGTTTCGGCAGAACGAGGTCAGCCTTGAACCCGCTTTCGAACTGGGTCCATGCGGTGCTTGACATTCCTGATGGCGGGTTGAAGCGCGAGCGGGCAGCTTCGGCTGAAGAACGCGCCGCGATAGTGACGCAGCTGCGGTTGCTGTCTCTCGATGCTCTCGACGCCGCCTACCGCATCGACCGGCTGGCAGGCGGCGGCTACCGCTTACATGGCCGCGTCACAGCCGGCCTCGAGCAGCCGTGCGTTGTCACGCTCGATCCCGTCGCGCAAACGATCGACGACGAGTTCGACACCGAGTTCTGGCCCGAGGTTGTAGCCCGCGACGGCGAGCAAGACGCACGTGTGCTTGACGGCCGCGACGTTGAGACACTTGAGAACGGCGCCCTTGCCGCCGGCCGCGTCATTTTCGAAACGCTCTCCGCCACGCTCGATCCGTATCCTCGCAAAGCGGGAGCCGAATTCCAGTGGCAGGATAAAGCCGTTGGCGAGGTTGCTAAAATCAGCCCGTTCGCGGCCCTTTCAAAGCTCAAAGACAAAACCTGACGCGGCGCTGCGGCAAGCGTGCATGAGGACTGTTTTCGCCTTGTTTCGGGAGTTCAAACGGCTATGGTCCGGACAAATTCGGGGCGCGCAAAGGTGTATGTTTTGGGGCCGCGCGCTCCGTTCTCGCACGGTTTTTCTCACCAAGGTTCTTAAGAGCACACCAAAGCCATGGCGAGCCCCAAAACGATCGCGCTCGATGCGATGGGCGGAGATTACGGACCAGACGTGATTGTGCCGGGCGCCGCACTGTCGCTTGAGCGCCATCCTGCACTGTCGTTTATTTTCTATGGCGACGCCGCCCGCATCAACGGTGTGCTGGCGAACCACGCTGGCCTCGCTAAGAAATCCCGCGTCGTCCACACAGATCTCATCATCGCGATGGATGAAAAGCCAAGCCAGGCGCTACGCCGCGGCAAAGGCTCGAGCATGTGGCTGCCGCTCGAAGCGGTCAAATCAGGCGAAGCCCACGCGGCCGTCTCGGCCGGCAACACCGGTGCGCTGATGGCGATCGCCAAATTGTTGCTGCGCCCGCTTCCCGGAATCGAGCGTCCGGCCATCGCGGCGCTGTGGCCGACGGTCAAAGCCGAATGCATCGTGCTCGACGTCGGCGCCAACATCGGCGCAACCGCCAGCCAGCTCGCCGACTTCGCACTGATGGGAGCGGCGATGGCCCGCGCCGTGTTCCACATGGAGCGGCCGTCCGTCGGCCTGCTCAATGTCGGCTCCGAAGACGTCAAGGGCAACGAGGACGTCAGGGCCGCCCACGCGGTTCTGAAAAGCACCGAGCTGCCGCTGGACTACAAAGGCTTCGTCGAAGGCGATCAGATCGGCCAGGGCGCCGTCGATGTCGTTGTCGTCGAAGGCTTTGCCGGCAACATCGCGCTCAAAACCGCAGAAGGCACGGCACGCCAGATCGGCACCTATTTGAAGGCGGCGATGACGAGTTCGCCCGCCAGCAAGCTTGGCGCGCTGTTCGCCCGCGGCGGCTTTCGCGTGCTGAAGGAAAAGATGGACCCGCGCCGCGTCAACGGCGGCACGTTCCTCGGCCTCAACGGCATCGCCGTCAAAAGCCACGGCGGCACGGACGCCTATGGTTTCGCCAGCGCCGTCGATCTGGCTTACGAGATGGCGGATTCGGGACTGATCGCCAGGCTCGCTGCCGACATCGAAGGTTTTCACCACAAACTCGCCGATACACCGGCGGCAGCGCCCGAGAGCAGCGCCGCGGCACTCATCAGGAAGGCTTAAGCGTGGCAGTAGTTCGTTCCATCATTCGCGGCGTCGGCGCGCATCTGCCGAAGCGCATTGTGACCAACGATGATTTGTCGAAAATACTCGACACGACGGACGAATGGATCCAAGAGCGCTCCGGCATCGCGCAACGCCACATCGCCGACGATCACGAAAAGACGTCCGATCTCGGCGCTGCGGCTGCCAAGCAGGCCCTGATCCGCGCCGGCATCGATCCAGTCGAGATCGATCTCGTGATTTGCGCCACCGCGACGCCCGACCGCACGTTTCCCGCCACCGCCGTCAAAATCCAAGCCATGCTCGGCGTCTCAAAAGGCGCAGCGTTCGACGTCCAAGCCGTCTGCTCTGGCTTCGTCTACGCAATGACAATCGCTGATAGCTTGCTGAAAACCGGCCAAGCCACCCGCGCCCTTGTCATCGGCGCTGAAACATTTTCCCGCATCCTCGATTGGACCGACCGGGGCACCTGCGTGCTGTTTGGCGATGGCGCTGGCGCCGTGGTCCTGGAAGCCATGCCCATGAAAGGGGGGCGCGATGATCGCGGCATCCTCTCAACGCGCATCCGCTCGGATGGCCGCTACGAGGACTTGCTCTATGTTGATGGCGGCCCAGGTTCCACCAAAACCGTCGGGCATCTGCGCATGAACGGGCGCGAAGTCTTCCGCCATGCCGTCCAAAAAATCTCCGGTGTAATGGAAGAAACCCTCGTCGCCACCGGCTATACCGCTGATGAGATTGATCTTTTTGTGCCCCATCAAGCCAATCGGCGCATCTTAGATGGCGTCGCAAAAAAGCTCGGCGTCTCCCCAGATAAGATCGTCATGACGCTCGATCAGCACGGCAATACGTCAGCGGCATCAATCCCCTTGGCGCTCAATGTCGCCTTCGAACAGCACCGGATCAAGGAGGGCAACTTGGTCATGTTGGAGGCGATGGGCGGCGGTTTCACATGGGGCGCCGTGCTGCTACGCTGGTAACGGCGTGGTAAATTTCTCGAATTGGCTAATTACTTGTGATTTTTCAGGCGCTTGAAGCCGCTAGTGATTGACCTGAGCGTTTCCTCGCACTAGCATTGCGCTCTAATTGTGTGGAGGGCGCGTCAGCCATGGGTGGCAAAACATTAACACGGGCAGATTTAGCTGAGGCAGTTGTCCGCAAAGTCGGATTGCCCCGCAACGAATCGCAAGACCTCGTTGAACTGATTTTGAGCGAGATTTCCACGAGCCTGTCAGAGGGACAGACCGTAAAATTATCTTCGTTTGGGTCATTTGGCATTCGTCAAAAAAGCGAGCGCGTTGGCCGCAATCCGAAAACTGGCAAAGAGGTTCCCATCACGCCGCGCCGTGTGCTGGTGTTTCGGCCCAGCAACGTCATGAAAGAGCGC
>JANNSR010000019.1:0-32658 GCA_031402935.1 Hyphomicrobium sp.
GCGCGCCAGTGTGCGAACTGCTGGCCGTAGCGATAAGAGACCTTTGCCTTCCAGGAGTCGATGGCATCGCGGCGGGCGCTCCATTCCTTCACATGGTAGGGCATGTAGCCGCCACCCGAGCTGCCGCGGGCTTCGACGCGCTGGATGCCGTGCTGGCCGCCAAAGCCGCCGTTCGGCCGGTGGCGCTGATAGCCGCTGCGATCTTCGTCAAAATTATCCGGCACGCGGCGGCGGCTGTCCTGGCTGTAGTCGCGGTCATTGTAGCCGCGCTCGTAGGTGCTGCGGCTGCGGCCGTCGTCGTAATCGGCGGCGATGGCGGGTGCGAGGCCGGCGCCGGCGATCACGGCCAATGCGGCGGCGGTGGTTTTCAGGGGCATGCGGGGCATTTCGGAAACTCCTTCGTTGCGAACCGGGCGAGGCCGTCAAGGGGGCGTCCATCCGATCTTGAAACCGATCCTAGACCCGAGCCCCTGAGCCGGGCCTGAACGCGGCTGTCATCTGGCGTTCATTTTTTGAGCGCTGCTGTTGCAGCCGCGAGACGGGCGGACGCGGTGCCCATTTCCGGCCTATGCTGATGCCTCAAGAATCGCAGCAAGGGCGGGACCGGTATGCAGGGCGAAAAAACTATACTCACAACTTCCGCGTTGCCCGTGACGGCTGCCGATGTGGCGCGGGCGTCTGCGGCAATCTCTGGCGCCGTGGTTCTGACCGACTGCGCCCAAAGCCGGACGCTGAGTGACATGTTCTCAGCCGGGATCTGGCTCAAATTCGAGAACCTGCAATTCACCGCGTCGTTCAAGGAGCGTGGCGCGTTGAACAAGCTTGCTTCGCTGTCTGAGGCTGAACGCGCTAGCGGCGTCATCGCCATGTCGGCCGGTAATCACGCTCAGGGTGTCGGCTATCACGCCAAGCGTCTCGGCATCCCGGCGACCATCGTCATGCCGTCGTGGACGCCTTCGGTGAAGATCGAGAACACGCGCAGTCACGGCGCCAACGTCATGCTCGAAGGCGCGTCGCTCGAAGAGTCGTTCGCCTTCGCGCAGCGGCTCGGCGCGGAGCGCGGCTTGACGTTCATTCACCCCTACGACGATCCGAAGGTGATTGCCGGGCAGGGTACCGTCGCACTTGAAATGCTCGCCCAAGTACCCGGCCTCGATACGCTTGTTGTGCCGATCGGCGGTGGTGGATTGATCGCTGGCATGGCGGTCGCAGCCAAGGCGATCAATCCGGAGATCAGCATCATCGGTGTCGAAGCGCAGCTATATCCGTCCATGCTGAACGCCATCAAAGGCTCGACTCTGCCGTCTGGCGGCGACACGCTGGCCGAAGGCATTGCGGTGTCGGCGCCGGGAAAAATAGCGCGGGCAATCGTTTCCGAACTCGTCGACGACATCGTGCTCGTCTCGGAAGCCGATCTCGAGCGCGCCGTGACGCTTCTCATCACAATCGAAAAGACCGTCGTTGAAGGCGCGGGGGCTGCCGGTCTTGCCGCGCTGATTGCCGACCCAGGGCGCCATAAAGGCCACAAGGTTGGGCTCGTTTTGTGCGGAGGCAACATCGACACGCGTTTGCTGGCCAGTGTGCTGACGCGGGAACTGGCGCGTGACGGGCGGCTGTCGCGCTTAGCGATCGACATTCCCGATCGCCCGGGTCAACTCGCAAAAGTTTCGGGCGTGATCGGCGCGGCAGGCGCCAACGTCGTCGAAGTCTATCATCAGCGCGTCTTCACCGACCTCCCCGCCAAGGGCACCGAACTTAATCTCGTCATCGAGACCCGCGATCGCCACCACCGTGACGAGTGCGTCGGCGCGTTGCGTCACGCGGGGTACACTGTGATCGTCAAAGGCTCTAGCGGCGGCCCGCGCTAACGCCTTGAACGGGAGCGGGCCCCACACCGGCTGATGTGAGGCCCGAAGGCGAGAGCAGGGAGGAGAAACAAGTAGTCGACGTTAGAGCTTGGGAGCAGGAGACGCGTTAGCGGAGCGTTGACTGGAGCAAAGTCTCGGAGCCTGGTGTCGGATGCGAGCCGTTGGCGAGCGCGAGGGATGCAACAAGCATCGCACTGGCCAGAACGCAGCAGGTCAACATGCCGGCCCGGGTGAAGCGCCAGGCACGCCGGTCTGCATTGTATGCGGCGTCGAAGTCCATCAGGGTACCAAGGTTCTGTCCGGTTGAAGTAAACAGCTTGTAACCGATAACGACTTATTAGTCGAACTTAAGCGGTGTTCATGGCTAATGCGCAAGGCGTTAATTTAATGAAGTATTTATATGTGTTAAGCGCCGTTGATCAGGGTGCGGTTTTTTTAGCAGCGAGCCGCAATCCGCTAATCGTCGCAAGCGGCGCCACGGCTTCTATATCGGTTGCAAGTTCGATGACGGCAGGGCCGTTTGTTTGAAGCGCGGCATTGAGCGCTGGAGCAAACGCGTCCGTCGTCTCGACGCGCGTCGCGTATGCGCCGTAGCTTTTCGCAAGCGATACGAAATCCGGATTGATCAGGCTAGTTGCTACAACGCGGCCCGGATAGCGGCTCTCCTGATGCATGCGGATGGTACCGAGGCTTGAGTTGTTGACGATGATGACGACGAGCGGCAGGTTGAACTGCGCGGCCGTTGCCAGCTCCTGCCCTGTCATCTGGAAGCAGCCGTCGCCCGCAATGGCAATGACCGTGCGGTCCGGTGCCGCGAGCTTGGCCGCGATTGCGGCTGGCAGTCCATAGCCCATGCTGCCGGATACGGGCGCGAGCTGAGAGGCATACCCCTTATAAACGAAGTAGCGGTGCAGGAACGCGGCGTAGTTGCCGGCGCCATTACATATGATTGCATCCTCGGGAAGCGTTGCCGACAGCGTCGCGATAACGTCTTCGAGCCGGACTCGGCCCGGCGTCGGACGCGGTTTGAGGGTCGCCTGATAGGCGTTGTGCAAATCACGGCGCCAGATGCCCCACGGCGGCGTTTTGCCGGGAAGATCAAGCCGCGCCAGCGCAGCCACAGCCGCAATGGGAGATGCCGCAATAGCCAGCGCATCCGGATACGCCGCGTCAGGACTTGCCGCGTCGGGTGCAATGTGAATCAGCCTTTGGCCGTTGCCGGTCGTACGGATCAGCGTCTGGCCCTCGGTCGTCACATCGCCGAGCCGCGTTCCAACCGCGATGATGCAATCGCTGGCGCGGATGCCGGCCGCTAGCCCAAGATCGATGCCAAGCCCGGCATGTCCGGCGTAGCAGCAGTGGCGGTTGTCGAGATGCCCCTGGCGGCGGAACGCGGCAGCAACAGGAATATCGAACCGCTCGGCGAACATCGCAAGGTCGCGTTCGGCCTCGCTCGACCACTCGGACCCGCCTACGATCACCAGCGGCCGTTCCGCGTGAGCGAGGGCGACGCGGATGTGGGCCAGTTTTTCGGGCGATGGCGCGATGCGATCCACCCGCGCCGGCCGCGGCGCGATTGCGATCGCCGTTTCACTCAGCACGTCCTCGGGGAGCCCAAGGACAACCGGGCCGCTTCGGCCATGGAGCGCTGTGCGGAATGCGCGCGCCAAGTAGTCTCCGAGCCGGGTGGCATCGGGCACGACCGCGCACCACTTCGTAACGCTGCCGAAGACGGCTTTCAGATCGATGTCTTGGAACGGCTTGCGGTGCATGGCGTCTCGCGGCGGCAGCCCGACGAGCAGCAGCATCGCCGTCGCGGCTTGATGCGCGACGTAGACGCCGGCAAGCGCATTTGCAGCACCGGGACCGCGCGTTACGAGCGCGACGCCGGGACGGCCCGTCAGCTTGCCGGTTGCCTCCGCCATCATGGCGGCACCGGATTCGTTGCGGCAGGTGATCGGTTGCACGCGGGCGTCGCCATGCATGGCATCGAGCACGGCAATGAAGCTCTCGCCCGGCACGGTGAAAACGTGCTGCACGCCCTCGCTCGCGAGGTGGGAGACCAGATTTTCGCCGCCGGTGGGCATGGGTGAGAGATCGGCTCTTGAACGGACCAAGGCGGCATTTAGCGGCGGTCCGTGGCCTTAGAACAGCACAAAGCCGGGTTTCGGTTAGTGCCGGGCGGACTGGTGGTGAGGAAGCCGTGGATCACACTCCTTTGGCACTGGCGCCTACGGCTCGGCTGCCTATGGTTCGGCCCGGGATGGTGGCAGTGTGAGCCGAGTAACCATGGGCAGCGGGGGCGGCGTCATCGCGTCGAACGTTCGATCGGGGGCACGCGGGCCCGCCGCAATGTTGCTGGCCTGGTTGCTGGTCTCCATGGCAACGCCGGCGCACGCCGAACCGCGCGTCGCGCTCGTCATCGGCAATGCGAACTATGCCGCCAACCGGCTCAAGAACCCGCGCAATGACGCCGCCCTGATGTCGCGCACGCTCGCAGCTTCCGGCTTCGACGTCATGACTGTTATGGACGCGACCGCCGGCGAGATGCAGCGCGCCATCGCCGCGTTCGGCCAGCGTTTGCAGTCGCCCGATACCGTCGCCTTGTTCTATTACGCCGGGCACGGCGTCCAGGCCAACGGCGACAACTACCTGATCCCGCTCGGGTCAGGCGTGACATCGCTCGAAGACGTCGCGCGCGGCGGCATTGCGTTACGCGATGTGTTCCAGACGCTCGAACAATCGCAGTCACGGTTGAACATCGTCATCCTTGATGCCTGCCGCGACAATCCGTTTGGCAATGCCAACGGGACAGCCCCTGCCGGTCTGGCGCCCGTTGTCGCGCCATCGGGCACGATTATCGGCTACGCCACGGCGCCTGGCCGAAGTGCCGGCGACGGTGATGGCGACAACAGTCCCTATACCGCTGCGCTTGCGGCCAATATTCCATCGCCCGGCTTGACGGTCGAAGATGTGTTCCGCTCGGCGCGGCGGCGCGTCCGCGAGGCGACCGCCAACCGTCAAACACCGTGGGAGCATTCGTCGCTGTTGAGCGAATTCTATTTCCACCCCAAATCGGCGGACCCAGAATCGAGTGCGGATCGCAGCAGCAGCGCTGCGCCGGCCGATGCCCGGCACGATGAGATTGCCGCCTGGGAGCGCATCCGCGCCAGCAACGATCCAGAGGCGTTTAAGGCTCACATCGCGCGGTTCCCAGGCGGGTTGTTTGCTGAGGTCGCAAGCGTGCGATTGGCGCGCATGGCGGCTGAGCGGGCGTCAACGCCGTGGCAAACGACCGTCACCGGCGCGATTGATCCGGCCGCCGCTCGTGATCTCGCCGCCGCTACCGCCGCATTTGAGAAAGCCGTCACGCTTGACGCCGGTCCGGCTGCCGCTGACACGCAATCAGCCGCGTTCAAATTGTACTCAGAGTCTGCGGCCGCAGGTTTGCCATCGGCAATGTTTGCCGTTGCACGCGCCCATGACAAGGGCCTCGGCGTCCCGAAAAATCTGACCGAGGCAGCGCGATGGTACGCACGCGCCGCAGACAGAGACCACGCTGCGGCTATGGCGTCGCTCGGCACCATGCGCGAGTTCGGTGAGGGCACGTCCGCCAATCTCGCCGACGCGTTGCGGCTGTATCGCCTCGCGGCCGATGCGGGCGATGCAGGCGGGCTCGCCAGCCTCGCCTATCTCTACGCCCAAGGAAAAGGTGTCGCCCGCGATGCCAAACGCGCGCGCCGGCTTTATGCTCAAAGCGCCGAGAAGGGCCACGCGCGCGCCATGTTCAATCTGGCCGTCATGCATTTGCGGGCCGAAGGCGGGCCAACAGGCGTCGCAGACGCCGTGCGCTTGTTGCAGACGGCGGCGGGAAAAGGGCACGCGCGCGCCACGTTTGAGTTGGCAGCTCTTTACGACGAGGGCCGGGGGGTTGCGCGCAGCCCGCGTCTCGCTGCCGGCCACGTCCTGAAAGCGCTGCATACGGCACACAAAGACGGCCAGAGAATAGAAGTTCTGCCGGGCGCCTGGTCGTACGCGACGCGGCTTGAGCTGCAGCGGCGCCTTGCCGCCAAGGGGTTGTACAAAGGCGGCGTCCACGGCTTCTTTAACCGCGCGACACGGACAGCCCTCGCCGCCGCCGCATCAGCGGGTTAAGGAAACGGCGGGCTGTGGCGCTGTTGCGCTAACGGCTGAGCCTTCGACCGCCAGGGCCTAGGCTTAGCGGTTGCTGGCCGGTAGAACTTAAACGCCAGGCAAGCGCGTCTTCGGCGAGGGGTGCGGGTGGATTTAGCCGTGATGGAAATCGACGCACGAAGATGGCAGCTGTCGTGCCGTGCGATCGCCGCCGCGTGGGCCGTCGGCCTGTTAATGGCGGTGCCACTGCCCGCCCGCGCGCAAGCGCTGGTGCCACCGCCTGAGGTCGAGACCACGCCATCCATTCCGGCGCCGGCCCCCGATCTTGATGGCCCGGCAGCGGCTGATGTAACCCAGCCCGCGGCCCCCGTCGTCACCCTACCGCCGCGCCCGCAGGAGCCGCGTGCCGCAAAGGCGTACGCTGTTTTCGACGCCTACTGCGCGCGTTGCCACCAGACCGGTAAAGTCGAGGAACCGATGGCGTCCGGCGGGCTCGCCAATATTTTGAGTATCGATGACCTTGTGCGCAATCCGGGAGCCATACGTCCGGGGCTGCCCGATGCCTCGCGGCTTTACGATGTGATGATGACGCGGCACGCGCCGCTCGACGTCTACGCGGGGCGCGGCGAAGATGCCGAGCCGCGCCCGGACGATATCGAGACCATAAGGCAATGGATCAAGGAGACGGAGCCAGAGGTGCAGTCGTGCCGCGCGCGCAAACCGATCGCCGCGTCCGAGTTTGAAGGCTTGATCCGCGACGCGCAGCGCATTGCCGGACCGGAAGCCAAGGACGTCCGCTTCGTTTCGCTGGCGCATCTTTACAACGCGTGCGCGACGGACGCAGAAATCTCCGCCTACCGCCAGGCGCTCACCAAGCTTTTGAACAGTCTATCGTGGGCCAACGAGGCCGTCGAACTCGATGCGCTCGATAGCACTGGCACGCTGTTGATGTTTCGCATGTCGAAACTGGGCTGGATTGGCGGCCACTGGGATCTCGTGCAGCGGACATATCCGAAAGCGTTGATGCGCGCATTGCCGGACGATATTCGGATCGCCTCCGGCGTTGCGGTTCCGCTCGTCAATGGCGATTGGCTGGCGGCTTCCGTGTCAGATACGCCGCTGTACTATTCGCTGCTCGGTCTGCCGTCGAAACTCGCAGACCTCGCCAAGATGAACGGCATCGACATCGATCAGAACCTCAAAAACGCAACGGCGCGCCGCGTTGCCGTACGCTCGAGCGCGATCACGCGCGGCAACCGCCTGATCGAACGGCACACCGGCGGCCGCGGCGGCTTTTGGCTCGCCTATGATTTTGCGACCAGCAGCGCAGACCAGGACATCTTCGAGCGCCCGCTCGGACCAAAGGCGACGGCGACGGTCAAGGCGCCCTTTAAACCAGACCAGATCCGCGTCATGTTCGCGCTGCCGAATGGGCTATTTGCCTATGGCCTCTACGATGCCGCCGGCAATCGCATCGACCGCGTGCTGCCCGGTATTGAGAAACCCTACCGCGGCCAAGAGAGCGCAGGACTTGAGCCGGGTACGCGCGCTGGAGGTAACTGCTTCGCGTGCCACACGAGTGGGCTGAAAAGCGTGCGCGATGATTTCCGCACCGTGGCGCTTCCCGAAACATCGACGCTCGGCAAGGACGTGCGCGACGCGGCACTGGCACTGTATCCGAGCGACAGCGAGATGGTGCTGCTGCTCAGTGCCGATATCGAAAAGAGCCGCAAGGCGTTCGCGGCAGCGGGCATCGACCCGGCGCTGATGCTTGGCGGCGAAGAAATCGTGTCGGCATTGGCCCGGCGCTATCGCGGCGAGGCCGATCTGAAGGCTGCGTCCGCCGAAGCCGGTGTCGCGACGGACACCTTCGTTTCGGAGCTTACAGCTGCAAAGGGCACCGCCGCGCCTCTCGCCCGCCGGCTACAGCAGGGTGTGTTGCCGCGCGATGAACTCGACCGGCTGTTCGCGCTCCTCAAAGGCGCCGATGCGCCGTCCGAGCGTGCCGCAGCCGGCGGCTTCCTGCGCGATGTCAAAGCCGAAATCGGCCTTAGCCTCTGGCTGGACAAGCAACGCCCGGCGGCCGGCGAACTCGTAACGGTAAAGGCCGAAGCCGACAGCGACTGCTTCATGACCGTCGTCAGCGTTGATGCCGACGGCAAGGCAACGGTGCTGTTTCCCAACGATTTCGAGACCGACAATCTTGTGCCGGCCGGAACCACGTTGAGCATTCCGAGCGCCAATTCGCCGTATCAGCTGCGCTTCAAAGCCGATGGCACCGAGACGTTGCTGGCGCGCTGCTCGACGTCGCCATCGCCGCCGACGGGCATCGAACACGATTTCGAACGTCAGCGGTTTACGGCGCTCGGCAACTGGGAGAACTTCATCCAGGATACGCTTGAGACGGACGCGGAATTGCGCCGCAATCCGGATAAGGCGGCACGCGCACGGGCTGCCAAAGCTCAGGCCATGAGCCGCCGCCAGGCCCGCGGCGAGCGTTTGGAACAGCCGCGCCCCGATACGTCGCCCAACAAAGCGCTGCGCGACGGCCGTGCCGTCATCATCATCGGCAGCGGGTAACGCCGTTTAGAGTGTGCGTTTCAGGCGCTCAAGAGCAAGCACGGCGCCGGCAATAATCGCGGCTGCCGCAATCATCGACTGCAGGCTCAACGTCGAAATGCCCGTGACGCCCTGACCGATCGAGCACCCAACTGCCAGAATGCCGCCGATGCCCATCGCAGCGGCTCCAAATATATGACGCTTGAGATCGTCGCCATCGGCGAATCCTGAAAAGCGCAACCGGCCGGTCGTCGCCGCATACACGAAGCTGCCGAGCAGAACGCCGAACACGCTCGCCGCGCCGAACCCCGGCAGGCCAAGCGCCGTCGAACGCTCGATCCAGTCAACGGCGTCCGCAACCGGGCGCACGAAACTCAATGAGGCCGGCGCAACTGGGTTCGCGGCCATATCGTCGGCGGCAAGACCCGTCAGCGCCCAGCCGAGGGTTGCGAGCAATCCGACAGAGACCCCAGCCGCGACATTGCGCGGCGCGGCAAATATTTTTGCCGGCCCGAATGCGAAGGCAGCGAGCGGGATGACGACGAGTGCCGCCGCAGCCATTCGTGCCATTACCGGTTCCAGGCCAACGCTTGCGATGACATCTGAAAAACTCTGCGTCGCTAGCCCGCGTGCAGAAAAATCTATGGAAGCAGCCGTTGCCATCGCCATCCGCGCGCTACCAAAAATCCCGGACAACGCGGCCAGCGCCGCCAGCGCAATCGTCAACAGCGAAACGAGGGCACGCATATCGCCGCCACCGGCCCGCACAAGGGTCCGGCTCGGGCACCCGCCCGCGTACACCATGCCGGCGCCGAACAGCATGCCGCCGCCGAGCGCTCCGAGCCAGTTCAGGCGTGGCGTCAGATAGATCGATCTCGACAGATCGGTGATGCCCGCCACGTCGAGCGCTTGCGCTCCGAGAATGGCGACGGCGGCGGCCAGGGCTGCAGCGCCGAGGCGTCCCTTGTCGCCGCCCAAACGCCAGTCCGACACAGCGCCCATGACGCAATAGTTCGTCGCCGCCAAGACGAAACCGAACGCAAAGCCGATTGCCAAGCCGCCGAGGCTCAGCGCCGCGGCCGGTGCGGCCAAGATCATGTCACGCAGCGCGGTCATGGTGAGCTTTGTGGAGAGATCATATCAGTCCAGTGAAATCGTAGCGGGGTGTAGCGGGCGAAAAGCAATGGTCCGGACGGCGCGGTAGGTCAATGCGCTTCGCCCGGCTACACTTTAATACATCGTAGTGATCAACGCCGATTGGCGCGCCAATTATCCCTTTACAGGGGGGGTACCGGCCCCTAAATGCAGCTCTCTTTTTGGCGCGCGGCGCGGCACCTGCCGCCGTTGATCCGCGCCGCCTAGTAGGAAGGCGCGCCACGAATGGAAAAATTCCGGTCTGCTCTCGAAATGGTTACGGCTTTGAAACCGGATTTGCCGGTGTTCGCCGCACGCCCGCACGCCGCTGGCCGCGCCGCGCGCTGGTTCATCGAGAACTTCCCCGGCGAAGTCGCCTACGCTTACAAGGCCAACAGTTCGCCGTTCCTTCTTGGCGCGTTGTACGGTGCGGGAATCACGCAGTTCGATGTCGCCTCTGTGGCCGAGCTTGAAGATGCCGCGACCATCCCGGGCGTGCGCCTGCACTTCATGCACCCGGTCAAGTCGCGCCACGCCATCCGCAAAGCCTACCACGACTACGACATCAAATGTTTTGCCCTCGACAGCGAGGACGAGTTGCAGAAAATCGTTGAGGAAACGGACGGCGCCAAGGATCTCGAACTGTTCGTGCGCATCTCGGTGCCGGCCAAGAACAGCCGCATCCCGCTCGAAGGCAAGTTCGGCGTCGCCGGTCCGAAGGCGCAACGCCTGCTGCAGAAGACACGTCAAGTCGCCGACGAACTCGGCATCACCTTTCACGTCGGCTCGCAGACCACGACACCCGACGCCTACGCCATGGCCTTCGACGAAGTCAAAAAACTGATCGTCAAAGCCGGCGTTGTTGTCGACGCCATCGACGCCGGCGGAGGCTTTCCGTCGCGATACACCGACAGCGTGCCGGCGCGCTTGTCGGACTTTATCGACGTCATAAAGGCGTCGATGGACAAAATGCCGGTGACCGAACACTGCCGCTTGATCTGCGAACCGGGCCGCGCGCTTGTTGCCGAAGCCGAGAGCCTGATCGTCAAGGTCGATCTTCGCAAAGACAACGAACTCTACATTAACGACGGCGCCTACGGGGCCCTCTATGATGCTGGAACTCTGGGTTGGATTTTCCCCGTGCGTCTGATCCGCGACGGCCTCGAGGCCAACGAACCCCTGGTCCCGTTCGCGTTCTGGGGCCCGACGTGCGATTCCATCGATTACATGAAAGGGCCGTTTCTGCTGCCGGAATCGGTGCGCGAGGGCGACTATATCGAAATCGGCAACATCGGTGCCTACGGCCGCGCAATGGCGACGCGCTTCAACGGCTATGGCGCCTATCACGACGTCATCCTGCAGGACGAGCCGATGTACTCGATCTACCGCCAAGATGCAGCGCCGATGGCGCGCAATGCTTGAGTTTGGCCACAAGCGGTGAGGATAGCGCGGATAACCTTTTTCCGCGGCCGCCGACCCGCAGCGAATCGCGTTAGCCGTCCCCCATTGAACATTGGGGGCATCGCATGGGCGTGGTCAGAAAACTCGAGTCTTGGCGCATCGGCCGGAGAGATATGGCCCGCGACGCGAGCCTCGCCGCCATCGCGGCAAATCTTGCCGATGCCGAAGACGATTTCCAATCGCTCGTCAGCGATATCGACGCCGTTCTGCTCGACGCGCCGCGCTCGGCCCTGCCCGAGGGCCGCCTGCGCCGGCAGCGATAGCACCATTTTCCGGCAATCGGTGCCGGGCCGCCCGCGAAACTGACGCAAGACCTGTGCGCACGCGCACTGATCCCGATAAATCATGACGATAAGGCATTCGCCGCGACGCTGCGGAGTATGCTAGACAGCCGCTACGCCGTGCTGGCGGCAACTGCATGCGATAGTCAATTTCAGATAACGACCTCGATGGCGAACGTAACATGCCCGGCATGCACCGCCGAAAGCCCGGCAGGGAATAAATTCTGCGGGGCGTGCGGCGCAAACCTTGCCGCGCACGCCGGCCTTGCTAATGGTGGACCTATCGACGCCGCGCGCGATGCAAGTGCGCCGCATCCGCCAGCAAGCGCGGCCCATCGCGATGAATTCCGCGACGTCACAATTCTGTTTGCCGACGTATCGGGATTTACCGCCATGTCGGAACGGCTCGACCCAGAGGCTATTCATGCGCTCATGAACGATTGCTTCGATGGTCTCGGCCGCATTGTCCAGAACCACGGCGGGCATATCGACAAATACATCGGCGATAGCATTATGGCGCTTTATGGCGCGCCGACCGCGCACGAGGATGATCCCCTTCGGGCTGCAGAAACAGCTCTCGAAATGCAGAGTTTTCTTGCGGGCTTTGCCGGCCGTCACGCAAGCGGTGGCGCAGCGGCATCAAGTTTCCAGATGCGCATCGGACTGAACAGCGGTCTCGTTCTCGCCGGCGCCGTGGGCAGTGAAGGCCGGCGCGACTATTCGGTCATGGGAGACGCCGTCAACATCGCATCGCGTCTCGAGTCTGTTGCCGAACCAGGGACCATTCTAGTCTCCGCCGATTTCAAGCGCCGTGTCGACCACGTCTTCGCATTCGGGCCGCCGCGAACATTGCGTCTCAAGGGCAAGGAGCGCGACGTCGAAGCCTTCGTGCTCCAGGGCGAGCATCGCAGCGCCGATTCGAGTCAATCGCGCGCCCGGCGGGAACCCTTCATCGGCCGCGAAATTGAGCTTGAAACTATACGCCGGGCGCTGTCGGGGCATCGCCGCCAGCCGCTATGGATCGAAGTGCGCGGACCGCTTGGCATTGGCAAATCGCGGCTGGTCGAAACCGCACTTGGCACGGCGCCGCGCCTCGCAGTGCTGCACGTGACGTCACGCCCGACCACCGCATCGCGGCCGTTCGCGCTGGCACGCCGCATTCTTTACGCCCTCTATCAGAATTTTTCGGCAACGTCGGGGCTGCCGCAAACCCGCGACGCGTTCACCACGGCGCTGGCGCCGCTTATGGGCAATCTCGAGCCGTACATGAACGCCATCTGGTATCTCGCGGCACCAGATGCACTCGGGCTTAAGTCGCCGGACCCCGATCCGCTGACGTTGCGGCGCACGATCGATCGCGGCCTGGCTTTGCTGTTTGCGAATCTGGCGCGCCTAGACCGGCAGTATGTTCTGTTTCTCGATGCCTATGATCTCGCCGATCGTGAGACGCGTGCGCTGCTTGAAGGCACCGGCAATGCCGATCTCCAAACTTTGCCGGCAGTCATTACAACGGCACGTGGTGATCACGATTTTATCAAGCGTTCGACCGGCACAATCGAACTCGACCGTCTCGATGAAGACCAGGCGACGCGCTTGATCGGCGGGCTGTCGCGCCAGGCGCCGCTGCCGGCCGAAATCGTCACCGATATCGTGACGCGTGCTGGCGGCGTGCCGCTGTTCATCAAGGAACTCGTGCGCAAGTTTCAGGAGGACCGCGCGCTTGCGGCATCGATGGGGCAAGCAGCTGTCCAAGCGCACGCGGCAGCGGCGTCTGTGCTGCCGTCGTCATTGCTGGGCGTGATGATTGCCCGTCTCGACCGGCTCGATGCGCCATTGAAAGAACTGCTGTCGCAGTGCGCTGTTCAGGGCGTTGAATTCTTGCGCACGATCTCTGCCAATGTCTGGGCTTTGCGTGGCGGCGACGGCGCGCTTGTTCAATCCTTGATGGACGACCTGCATCTGCGCCAGATCGTCGAGCCCGTCAGCGCCGACCGCGAGCGCTGGTCGTTCGCGCAAGTCCTGATGCAGAACGCATGCTACGACCAGATGCTGAAACGCGACCGGCGCACGCTGCACCGTGATGTCGCGGCCGCGCTGATTTCTGCCGCCGGAAGCGAGCGGGGCGTCAGTGCCGAAATTTTGGCAACGCACTATGAAATGTCCGAGCAGTGGCAAAAGGCCGCCGAACAAAACGTGCGCGCCGGCCATCGCGCCGCCGATCTCTATGCCAATGCCGAAGCGCTGGCGCGCTACGGCCGCGCTCTCAATGCACTTGGCGAACTTGTCGCCGATATTGCCGCAACGCCGGCGCTGGCATTTGCCGCCCACCGCGGCACGGCACTCGTGCAATTGCGCGTCGGTGACTACGCGGGCCTCGCAGCACACGCTGAAAAAATGCGCGATTCAGCGACCGATGCCATGACCTGCAGTGAAGCCGATCGCCTGGAAGCACAGGCACACATGCACCTGGGCAATCTTGATGAAGCCGCCGCCATGCTGTCGCGGGCTCGCATGTTGTTAGAGAACGAGCAGCCGGCAGCGCCGGCGGGCAGTGGCAGCGACAGCGTGCACGGCAGCTTGCTCTACGACCACGCCGACGTCTGTTACCGGCTTGGCCGCAATAGTGACGCCGCCGCCCTGATCCGCGATTGCCGCAAATTCTGCGAAACAGGCGGCACGGCTGCGATCCGCCTCGACATCCTAGAAGGCCGTCTCGCGCACACCGAAGGCCGATTCGACAACGCGGTCGCGCTGTATGAGCGCGCCCACCGCCAAGCCCGCGACGCCGGCAGCCTGTCGGAAGAGGCACTGACCAGCAACTACATGGGCAATGCAGCGCGCGACATCGGCCGTTACGATGAAGCGGAGGCTTATTTCACGCGCGCGCTTGAAGTTTGGACGCGCACCGGCATGACGGAGCCGATCGCAGGCGCACACAACAATCTCGCCAACCTTGCTATCAGCCGCGGCGATTCCGCTGCAGCAGCGCATCACTACGGCGAAGCCTTTGAGGCCTTTGCGCATATTGGCAATGTATCCGGCAAGGCGCTTGCGCTGACCAATCTGGCCATCCTGGCCATCGAGTCTGGCGACGCCGCCAGCGGTGTATTGCGCGCTGGCGAGGCCCAGGCGCTGCTCGCAAAGTCCGGCAATCGCGTGCTGCTGGGACTAGCCTCCGTCATCAAGGGCGAGGCGCTGATCGACTCTGGCCGCCTGCAAGAGGCAGTGGCTGAATTCAAAGACGTTCTTGCAGGCTACACGGACCAGACGCATCCGCTTGCAATCGCTGGAGCCCATCGCGGGCTTGGACGCATTCACCTTGCCGAAGCGCGCGGCGAAGAAGGAAGCAAGGCGCTTGAAAATGCGCTGGTACTTTATGAACGCCTAGCGCGGGTTCAAGAGGCGGCCCGGACGGAAGTCTTGCTAGCCAAGTCCTGCGATCAGGCCGGAGAAGTGGCGAAGGCCCAGGACTACCTCGCCAGCGCCTGCGCGCGGTTCAAGGCCATCGGCGCGACGCGCGACCTCGCCCACGCCGAAGCTCTCGCGCGTGCAACGTACCGCGCTCAGTAACTGACGCCGATGCCGACGTAGATCGTCTCTTCGGTTTCGTTGGGGGCCTGAAAAACGGCCAAACTCATGCCGAACGAGCTGCTCTTGTATTGTAGGCCGACCGACCACGGCGTTTCGGTGAAACTGTCATCGCGCGTGTTGCCCTCGCCGATCAGGTACAGGTCGCGCAGGACTTCAAGTTCGAGCCCGAAGAACGCGGTCGTGATGTCATCGCCCAAGTCGGGCCACGTTTGACGGATGCCACCGTGAAAGCGGATGCTGCGCATGGCATGTCCGTCGCTCAGCGCAAATCCCTTCGAAGCCGCCAAGAAAAGGCTATGGGCCACGAGGGGATCATCGCCGAAGCCCACGATTCCGCCAACTGTGATTTCCGGCATCTCGCCGATGTCCCGCGTCAGCCGCGCACGCACATTAACCTGGCCGAGTTCAAGTGAACTGCCGTTGCCCGGACCCAGATCGAGCTGACTTGCGAGCAGTCCGAAGCCGCTAACCTCCAGCCAGTCGGTGACGCCATACGTCAGCAGCAAACCATTCGATATGAAATGGTCGCCGTTGTTTTCTTTGAAGGCCATACAGCTTTCAACTGAGAAGGCGTGCTTGGGAATGATGCCCGACGTGGGATTTTGAAACAGCCCCGTCGGCCCGAGCGACGTGATCAAGCCGAGGCCGCCGAGATAGCCGGCGGGAGCCTCGCCTGACCCCAGGAAATTGTTCTCTACCGGTTCGGCAACGGCCATACCGGCGCCGCTGAGCAGGGCAACAAATGCGATCAGCGCACGCATGCGCAGTCTCCTTATCGAACAGCGACGAGGGAACGCGAACACGTACAATTACTGCGGGCATTGTGCGGGCGTTGAGAGAGCCGCGCCAGCCAATACGCAACGAATCAGAAGACGCAAGCGCGAGGTCATGGTCGGCTCGCAGGTAATCCTGTCAAGGGACACGGGCGATGGCGGTCTGCCGCTTCTGTTGGATGTTGCAATCGAGCCGCCACGCCAGCCCGCCGCCGGCATGTTCGTGCCGCTTCGCAGATTGGATGGAGGCAATTCGTTCTGAATCTGGGTTTCATGGTGGGCGGTATAGGGATTGAACCTATGACCCCACGCGTGTGAACAGCGGGTTTCGGCGAGCCTCCGCGTACCGAATGGTAACCGCTTGCACGGTATGATCTTTCCTGGACGTTTAACAATTGGTTACGGCTGGAACCGCCGCGTCCGGAACCGCATACTCGCTCGATCGGCTGTGATAAGGCGGCAGGCCCGGCGTTCCGAGAGCCCCATAGAATGGGACTTTACCTCAATTCGGGTACCCGCTGGGGTTGCGGGTCACAGCTGCCTAGACAATCCTGCACTCTTTCGTCGCCTTCAACAAATACGCGGAAGCTGCTCGCCGACGAGCATATCGACGATGCGTACGCCGCCGAAGACGGTCCGCATTGTCACGCGACCGGCCTCGCCGTCCTTGACGTGGCCGATGAGGGCGGCAGCGCGCCCGAGCGGATGCGCTTGCATGGCGGCGAGCGCGGCAGCCGACTCGTCCGGCGGAACAACAACCACGATCTTGCCCTCGTTAGCGAGGTAGAGCGGATCGAGGCCCAGGATTTCCGAGAACGCTTTGACCTCAAGCCTAATGGGCGTCGCGGCCTCGTCGATCTCGATCGCGACCCCGGACGCTGCTGCGACCTCGTTCAAGACCGTCGCAATGCCACCCCGCGTCGCGTCGCGCATGAACCGCGTGCCGGGCGCCGCCTTCAGGATCGCGGCAATCAGGTCGTGCAGCGGCGCACAGTCGCTCTCGATGGTGCTATCAAGTGCCATGTCGCCGCGCGCGCAGAGAATGGCCGCGCCGTGATCGCCGAGCAGCCCGTTGACGAGGATGGCGTCTCCGGCCCGCGCCTTATCGGCGCCGAGATCGATGCCGCTGCGAATCACTCCGATGCCCGTCGTTGTAATGAAAAGCTTGTCGCACGCACCCTTCTGCACGACCTTGGTGTCACCTGTAACGATTTCCACTCCAGCTGCCACGGCGGTTGCAGCCATCGAGCGTGCGATCCGGCGCAGGAAGTCAATTTCGACCCCCTCTTCGATAATCACAGCGCAGGAAAGATAGAGCGGTATCGCGCCCCCTACCGCCAAGTCGTTGACCGTGCCGCAAACCGCGAGCGTGCCGATGTCGCCGCCCGGAAAGACGAGCGGATCGACGACGAAGCTGTCCGTCGTGAAGGCAAGGCGGTCGCCATGCTGCGCCAGCGCGCTCAGGCCGATCCGCGCCTGATCTTCGAGAGGCGCAAGCGCATCGTTGGCAAAGGCTTCGATAAAGACGTCGTCGATCAAGTCCTTCATGGCCTTGCCGCCGCCGCCGTGCGCGAGCGTGACCTTGGGGACGTTGACACGGCCAAGCCGCCGTTTCGGCTTTAGGGTCGTAACGACATTCATGCCGCCCCCACGTGGTGTTTGATGCCGCCGTATTGGTAATAGGCGGCGCAGGCGCCCTCGGGCGAGACCATGAGCGCGCCGAGTGGCACCTCGGGCGTGCAGGCGGAGCCGAACACCTTGCATTGCCAGGGTTTGATGACGCCCTTTAGGACTTCGCCGCACTGACAGGATTTCGGGTCGGCGATCTTGACGCCAGGGATCGCGAATTTCCGCTCCGCATCGAACTGAGCATAATTGTCGCGGAGCTTGACGCCCGAATGATCGATCGAGCCTAATCCGCGCCACTCGAAGAACTCGCGCAGTTCATACACGCGGCTCACAGCGGCAAGCGCTGCCTCGTTGCCGGCTTCAGGGACAATGCGAGCGTATTGGTTCTCAATGTTGGCGCGGCCGTCTTTGACCTGGCGCAGAACCATCCAGATCGACTGCAGGATGTCGAGCGGTTCAAATCCCGCCACCACGAGCGGGCGGCGGTAATAACTGGCGATGAAGCCGTAGGGCCCGGTGCCGATGACCATCGAGACGTGACCGGGGCCCAAGAACCCATCAATCTGAAAATCCGGACTGTCGAGCACGGCCTTGATGGTCGGTATGATGGTGATGTGGTTGCAGAAGACAGAGAAGTTCGGAACCTCGTCGCGTTCGGCCTGCAGAATGGTGAGCGCGGTCGAGGGCATCGTTGTCTCGAAGCCAATGCCGAAGAAAACGACCTCACGATCTGGGTTCTTAAGGGCAAGCGCCAAGGCATCCATCGGCGAGTAGACCATGCGTACGTCCGCGCCTTCGGCCTTGGCTGTGAGCAGGCTCTTTTTCGAGCCTGGCACCCGCATGGCGTCGCCGAAGGTGGTGAAAATCACTTCCGGCCGCTCGGCGATCGAGATGCAGTCGTCTACCCGCCCCATGGGCAGCACGCACACCGGGCAACCCGGTCCGTGCACCAATTCAATCTCCTTCGGCAGCATGCCTTCGAGGCCGTAGCGAAAGATCGAATGGGTGTGACCGCCGCATACTTCCATGATGGCGATCGGGCGTTGCTTCGCGATGTCGATGGTTGCCAAAAGTCCTTCTATTTCCTTGATGAGGACACGGGCTTTGTCGCGGTCGCGGAATTCGTCGACGTACTTCATGCGGCCGCTCCTTTTGCGGTAGCCGACCCGCGATCATCGGCGAGCAGCGTGTGAACGAGGTCCCAAAGAATGTGATAGGCGGCGACGTGGCACTCTTGGACGCGATGGATGGACGATGACGGCACGACCAAGCAATGATCGACTGCGCCAGACGTTATCATCCGGCCGCCATCCCCTCCGGCGAGGCCGATGGTGACGAGACCCATGTCCTTTGCTTTCGTGAAGGCTGAGATGAGATTCGTCGAATTGCCGCTGGTCGAGATGCCGATCAGCCCATCGCCGGACCTTCCCTGGGCGATGACCTGGCGGACGAACACGTGATCAAAGCCCAAGTCGTTTCCGACGGCCGATATCATCGCGAGATCAGCGACGAGGTTGATTGCGGCAAGCGCAGGCCGCCCCGCTGTGATCGGATGCACGAACTCGACGGCAACGTGGGACGCGTCGCAGGAGGAGCCACCGTTGCCCATGGAGAACAATCGTCCACCCTGCCGGTACACACCCGCCAGCGCTTTAGCAGCTGCAACGAGGACCGGCGCCTGGTCGCCGAAAAACCGCTCGTTCGTCTCGCGCGAGTCACGCGCCTTGTCCGCGACCGAACTGAGGAGCGCGACTTCCAGCTTGGCAGGATCCTGCGCTTTGCCGTGCAGGAACGGGTAGAGGGCCTTAAGATCGTTTTCTGTCGTCATGGCGCGTTCCTTCCTGTGCTGACGCGAACTTTTGGCGCTATTGAGCCGCCGAGTTCATCATCGCCTCCATCTCGGCCTGGGCCTCGCCGAGTTCGATCAGGACTTTCAACGTTTCGGCGGCCTCATGTTCGTCGATACGGCTCATGGCGAAACCGACATGGATCAGCACCCAGTCACCGACGCAGGCATCGACCGGATGATCCGGCGACACGATACAGGTGATATTGACCTGCCGCTTGACGCCGCTGACATCGACGGTCGCGAGATTCCTCGCCGCATCGTCGATTTTCACGATCTGTCCAGGAAAGCCGAGGCTCATGGTACACGTCTCCTGACTAGCTTTTGTTTTCGTCTATGAGTTGCGCTGCTGCGATTGCCGCCTGGCCGAGCGCCAAGCCGCCGTCGTTGGCCGGCACGCGTGCATGGGAGAGGACCGAAAATCCGCTGGCTGTGAGGCGGCGCGCGACGTCCTCGAAAAGGATGCGGTTCTGGAAGCATCCTCCCGAAAGCGCGACAGTGTCAAAGCGCGGTTTTTTGGGATCGCTGGTGTGCGCAAGCTTCTGTGCCATGGCCGCGATTGCCTTGGCCAATCCCCGATGAAAGCGCGCCGCGATGACACCCGGCGGCGTTTTGAGCATGAGGTCTCCGAGTAGCGCGTTCCACATGGCGAGCGGTTCGATGTATGGCAGGTCCGAGCTGCTGAGCTTTGGAATAGTGAATGGGTAGGCAAGCGCGTCGTCCTCGCGGAGAGCCGCCTCATCAACAATGGCTTCGAGGCGGGCAGCAGCCTCCCCTTCGTAGGCCTGCCGGTCGCGGCATATTCCGAGGGCGGCTGCAACTGCATCGAACAGCCGGCCGCACGATGACGCAATCGGGGCGTTGATGCCGTTCTTGAGCATCGCGTCGAGGGTCAGCCTCGGTTGGCCGCTCAGGTATTCGTGGACCTCGAGGCCGGCGAAGTTGAGCGAAAATCCCGACCAGCGCCTCTCTGCCACGAGGTGCGCATAAAGGTTGCGCCAGGGCTGTCGCGATGCCTGTGCGCCACCGAGCATGGCGACCGGCTTCATCGTTCCGAGGCGCGTGTAGCGGCGATAGTCCGCAAGCATGAACTCACCGCCCCAAATCGTGCCGTCGTCGCCCCAGCCCAGGCCGTCGAGTACAACGCCGAGCACGGGTGCCGCTTCGAGATCGCGGCCGTTCTCAGCGAGGCAAGCGGCCACGTGGGCGTGGTGGTGCTGAATTTCGATCAGCTGAAGCCCATCGCGCTCGGCCCATTCACGGCCGAGCTTCGTCGACAGATACTCGGGGTGCTTGTCGATGGCGAGCACGGCGGGGGCATGGCTGAACAACGCCGCGTAGAGTGCAAGATTCTTTCTGTAATCGTCGAATATCGGCGCGTTTTCGAGATCGCCCTGATGCTGCGACAGGACAGCCGCGCCGTCTTTGACGAGGCAGAATGTCGATTTCAATTCGCCGCCCATGGCGAGGACTTGAGGAGATGAACCGAATCCGTTGGGCAGCCGGATTGGGGCTGGTGCATATCCGCGCCCACGGCGAATGACGCGCGCCGTTCCGCCGATCACGCGGACGACGGAATCATCGACACGGTTTGCGATCTCCCGGTCGTGCACGAGGGCATAGGTCGCGATGCCGCCCAAGCGCGTCGCAACCTCGTCATCGCAGATGACCTGCGGTTCGTCCGAGAGATTGCCGCTCGTCATCACTAAGGGACGCCCGACGCAGTTCAAGATCAGCGTATGGAGCGGCGTTGTGGGCAACATGAAGCCAAGCATGCCAAGTCCCGGAGCGATTGCGTCTGGCAAGCACTCAGGGCCGTTGGCCGTCATGATCACGATCGGTGCCGCAGGACTCGTCAGCACCCTTTCATCCTCGGCTGTGAGCCTGCAATATCGCCTGATAACGTCGAGATCGCGCGCCATGAGCGCAAAGGGTTTGGCGTCGCGCTTTTTGAGCGCCCGCAGCCGGGCGACTGTTTTATCATTGGTCGCGTCGCAGGCGAGCTGATAGCCGCCGAGCCCTTTGATCGCGACGATCTCGCCCTTTCTGATGAGCCGTGACGCAGCATCCACGTCATCCAGCATGAGGCGCCGATCGATCCCCGCGGCCTTTCCATCGATTCTGATGAGCCGCGCCTTCGGGCCGCAAGCGTGGCAGGCAATAGCCTGGGCATGGAAGCGCCGGTCGGCCGGATCCTCGTACTCGGCGCGGCACGCGTCGCACATGGCGAAGACGGCCATCGTGGTTAGCACCCGATCGAAAGGAACACCTTCGACGATCGTGAGCCTAGGCCCGCAGTGGGTGCAGTTCGTAAAGGGATAGCGAAAGCGCCGCGCAGCGGGATCGGTCGCTTCTGAAATACACGCCAGACAGGCGCGCGCGTCGGGTGTGACTTCGGTATGCGCGCCCTTGCCTGTGCTCGGCTTAATGTGGAAACCTTTCGGCAGCTCGCCGTTCAAGACACGCGGTTCGACCCTCTCGACATCCCCGAGCGGAGGGCATTCTAAGTAGATGCGCTCTATGAGCGCCGCGATCGCGTCCTGCCGTCCGGCAGCGCGGATCAACACGCCCTCGCCGTCGTTCAATACTTCTCCGTCGAGCCCGAGCTCGTTGGCGATACGCCATACCGTGGGCCGGAAACCGACACCCTGCACGCGCCCACGCACACGGATTTCAATAGCCGGAGAAATTGGCCGAGCAGCAATGCGGGCGCGGACGCTCATGAGGCCGCCCCCCAAATGAGGCCGCGGTTTCTTACATTGTCGGCGGTAATCAGCGTGTCGCCAGTGACAGAGGCGCTGCAAAGCCAGAACAAGCGGTCGCATTTGGCTACAGCCCGGAGACTGTCGCTCTTGGCATACCCCGCTGACCCGCGAGCCATCAGGCGGACTCCCCTACAATCATATCGCGGACGATACCGAGCAGCCGGGCTTGACCAGCCTCCTCAGGATATTGAGGGGGAATGGTAGTTTAGTGGGCCCCTAGACACCAGCAGGAACGTGGCAGCGGAAGTTTTCCCGCGAAGGCGACTGGACCCAACTCGCAGTGCACCATCGTTTGCTGTGCTAACGGGCGATCACCTTCGAACCTGCCCGGCGCAGCCCACGTCCCATAGGGGCTGCGGTTCGTTTTTTGGGCTCGCTGCACGCGCAGGCCGTCTGGCAGTTGCAGGCGACGAGTGCTGCGCATGTGCAATTCCCGTCTCGGTCAGCAGGCGCATCGAGCAAAGCCAAATAGCGCGCCGCCATATCGTCGCGTTTTCCTTGAAGGACGGCAAGATTCACATCGATATCATGCAGTTTTTCATCCAACAGCCCCAGCAGGCGCTGCCGCCGGGTGCGCTCAGACTTTTGATCGCTGAGCAGGCTGCGAATCTCTTCGAGCGAAAGTCCGAGCCCCCGCAGACCCATCACGTGGCGGGCGTGGCGCATGTCATCGTCGTCGTACATGCGATAGCTGTGTGCCGTCCTTTGCGGGGGGCGCAAAAGTCCAACCCGCTCGTAGTGGCGCAAGGTTTTCTCAGTGACGCCCAGCAACTTTGCGATTTCGCCTATTCGCCACGAGCTTTGGGTCGATCCGGGCGTATCCATGTGGTCCGCTCCTCAGGTCGCGTCGCGTTAAGCTGCTGCCGGTACTTTTAAGTCGCGCAGTTTCCGGGCAATCGCCCGAATCGCCAGCGTTCCCTCACAGTTCGGCGCGAAATCGATGGGCGCCAACGCTTGCCGCTCGGCCTCGACGAATTGCTCTTCACTCGGGACGACGCCGATGATCGGCATCTTGTGCAGGGTGCAGTACTCTTCAATGGCGGTCGTGTCGGCTGCATTTTTGACCTTGTTGGCGACGACATACACATGCGGGATCGCCAATTCGTTCGCGAGCGACCATGTGCGGCCCGCCGCCTCCAGCGATCGATAGTAGGGCTCTGCTACGATCAGCATGGTGTCCACATTGCGCGCCGTGCCGCGCTTCAGGTGTTCGAGCCCAGCCTCCATATCAGTGACTGTATGGTCACCGTAGCCGCTCATCTCGGTGATAAGCCCGCGGACCGCGCGGTGGGACGAGCACATGCAGCCGCTGCCGGCACTGCCATCAGGCGGTTGACCCATGATGATGAGCTTGATGTCGTCAGGAGCTGCGGTCCCATAGTTGTCCATGAGCTCGTCTTCGGAGATCGTCATGTGCAAGCGCCGGGTTCCATCGGCCTCTTCCTTGGAGGCCATGATGCTGGGCGGAATGCTTTTGATCTGGTCCGTTCGCTCTCGCGAAATCCCCAGCGTCAGAGCGAGATTGGGGTTCGGGTCTCCATCGATGGCCAGTACTTTTATGCCGTCTTCCGCCAGGATGCGGGCCAGCGTGCCAGCGACCGTCGTCTTGCCCGATCCGCCCTTGCCGACAGTGGCGATTTTCATCGAAAACCCCTCGCTTTGTCTGAAGATCAAATCGTCCGCGACGGTTTAGAAAACGGGACCGGCGCTACAGCCATAGCGAGCTTGTGCCAGTCAGGTCCCGGCGTCCAGAAAGAAATAGCCATTCGCACCTGCGAAGCAGCCCCCTAACGCGAGCTTGTGAGCGTATAGTCGTCCATATTGAGGCGACATACCGGGCAATAATGACCGGCAAGCTGCAGCTGCGTTGCGACTGCGTAGTCAGCAATCGTGTTGGAGTGCGAGCGTCATATGACTCAGTCGGCGAAGACGACGCCGTTTACGATCATTACTGGCTTTCTAGGGGCTGGAAAAACTACGCTTTTGAATCATCTGCTGCGTGGGGATCACGGCTGCCGTCTGGCCGTCATCGTCAACGAATTCGGGGCAGTCAATATCGATAGTCAACTGATTGCGAGGCACATCGCAGATGGCATGCTCGAACTGACCAATGGCTGCGTCTGTTGTACCGTGCGGGAAGACTTGCGCAGAGGGCTGCACGATCTTTTAGAGGCCCGGAGAAACGGCGATCTTGTGTTCGAGCACATCGTCATGGAAACCACCGGATTGGCGAAGGTGGGCCCAATCATCCAGACGCTCTCGTCGAAGACTTTGAACGAGGCCATTCACTTGGGCGGCGTCGTGACCGTTATCGACGCCTCGAATATCCTAACGCAGCTGGATGATTTCCAAGAAGCGGCGGAACAGATCGGCATGGCCGACCTGCTCCTGCTCAACAAAACCGATCTTGCCGATGAGGCAGCCCTTTCTAGCCTGACGGCGCGTCTCTCCGCGATCAATGGCATGGCCCAGATCAAACGCTGCCAACGTTCCAGCGTAGATGTAGCCAATGTATTGAAATTACCTGCGGTCCGAAGCACCGATGCTAGCGTTTTTTCTTTTAACGTTCAGAGCGCGCCCGGCCGTCCACATGCGTCTCTTGACCAAGTGCGCAGCTTCGTCGTTCAGCTATCGGAGCCACTCGACCAAGGCCAGGTCCAGGACTGGTTTTCCTATGTCATCATGCGCCACACGGAACGGTTACTCCGCTATAAAGGCATCCTGAATATTCACGGCCTCAAGTCGCGCGTGGTCCTGCAAGGCGTCCACAGCCTGCTCGAGGTCAGCGCCGATCGTGAATGGCGCGCTGGGGAGGCCAGAAAGACGACTGTGGTGTTCATCGGCAAAGACCTGCCGGAAAAAGATATCCGGGACGGCTTGGGGCGATGCATCGCGGTTGAGCAGCAAGATGCGCAGGCCATCGAGCGAGAGGTCGGATAACGATATTTTTTGTCGCGTCAAAGCGGAGTCGAAATTATCTCTATGGAGTTTGAGTAGTGTTTGCTGTCACCACCCGGAATAAGCTGCGCAGCCAGCGCCATGCGGTGTCGATGATTTGGGCGTGGGGACACATTCGCCGCCAACTGGCGCACACTCCTGGCATGCTTGCGTACACGACAGGCATCGCAAATTTGACCGAATTCTTCACTCTCACCCTCTGGGAGAAGGAGATCGACATGATGCTGTTCATGGCCTCGGAGGATCACCGGGACATGATGTGGAATACCCGGCAATGGTCTGAATCGTTTTGGTCGATGCGATGGAGCCCGACGAAAGACGAAATCGGCACTTGGAGCGGAATGGCATTTTCGGATACTGACTCGCCCGCCGCCACTAAACCGAAATATGTTGGACCGGGATATCTCGACGTCACCGAGGTGCCGGAGGGTTTGCGTCCGTACCTGCGCAACATCACACGCCAATCGGAGCCGAATACGTTGCCGTCGAACGCCGTGATCGGCCGCATCTCTACACGATCACCGCTTGCGGTTCGCCTGATCAAGCAAACTCTCGCGGCCTGGCAATTGCCTTCGGCTACTCTCCATTTCAAGGTTTGCGCGGGGTTGGGCGAATGCCTGCTCCTTGTCGTCTGGAAGATCGACGCCGAACTGGAAGCGGCAGCGCTGATGGCGGCGTTGCATCGGAAATTTCCAGATGCTTGGGCGATGCGGTTCAGCGCTACCGATTTCGAGATCGGCCATTGGAATAATCTGCGCCTTCGTGAGCTTGGGCATGTGGAGCAGTCAATCATCCACTAAGGGATACCCTGCGCGACGGCCGGATCTCTGCTGAACCATACGAATTGAGGACCGGGCGACAGCGGCCCTCGTTGCGTCAGCGGATTTCTAGCGCCGTGTTCGTGGCGATACTGCGCTCCGCCATATCCATCATGGCGTCGATGAGCCCGTCGAACTCCGCCGGTATCGTCGTCGAGTTGATCTTCAGGCGGTGCAAGTCCGATAGCAGGCCAATGGCGCTGGCGAGCATCGGGCCAGGCTCGATTTCAATCGGCAGAAACGTGCCGCATTCGCAAGGGTTGAGCAGATGCGGATACTGTGCGCCAGCAGAATCGTCCCAGTGGGAGATCGAGACGTTACCCGCATAATAGGTGTCGATCGTGCCCTCCGTGAGTGTTGCAGCGACCCAGAGCTTGAACCGGGCATAGGTCTCGTAATCGCAAGGAGAAATCCGATGTGCGCCGACGATCACGGACAGCGGATGGGTCTGCGCGATCCCATCGCTTGCGAAGTCAAATCGTCCATCCTCATGATAGAGCGTGGCCAGAGTGATGGCCATGACGGCTGCATCCTCCACAGCTGCCTGCACCGGCGGGCTCAAGCCGATCCTCAGATCCAGAGCCTCCTCCGGTTCGCAGCCGATAATGCGGATCATCTCCGGCAATGCCGCCACATGCGAAAGAAGCCCCAACGCCCGCATCGGCGTCGCATAGTGCGTGTCGGCGAAATAGTCGCGTTTTTCACTCGAAGTCAGGCCACTGAGGTCGGGCAAGACGGGCTCGAGCTGATAGAGCTGCCCTGGCGTCCCACCTCGCTTGTAGGCATCGAGGATAATCAGCAGGCCGTAGCCATACATCAACTCCTGGACGAGACTCATGCCGCCAATGCCCGTCTCAATGATCTTGGCCGAGGCCGGCACGTCACAACGCTTCATAAGCAGGTTGGCGACCGCCACCCCGAAGCCATCGTCGCCGTGCAGCACGTTGCCGACACCGGCAATCAGGATTTTCCTGCTCCGCATACACAGATAACTCTTTGAGGCGATGGCGGACTAAAAAGCCGGACGTCGCGGAATGAACTCCATGTCGATGCCAACCAAGATGCGTCCGACTTCATTCTGCTTGACGGAAAAGCACTCAAGCCGGCCGGTGCCGGCGATGCGCGAGCCATCGCGAATGTCATAGTAGCAGCCGCTGTGCTGCGGGCAAGTCAAGTTGAACTTGGTGAGTTTTCCGCCCGCCAACGACGCGCCATCTTGTAAACAGCGCGCGTCTAAGGCGAACAAATCATCTCCGGCGCAGCATACCACAACGATGTGCTCTCCGGCCTGGCACTCGATTACGGCGCCGCCAGACACGTCGGCAACGCTCGGCGCTACAGGAACCCAATGCGGATACTTGGGTTTCGGCTTTTCATGAACCGCTGCCGACGCTTTGGACCGGGTACTCGTGAAAATGACCTTCGCGCGTTGCGCATCGACAGGTTTTGCCTCGGGCGGGAGCAAGTCATAAAGCTCCATCAGCGTATGGATCGCGGGGTCGGTGACTACCTTCTCAAGCACACCCTCCTTAAAGAGGCGCACGAGCCGTCTGAGGGCTTCACGGTGGATGGTGTCGATGGTCCCGAGCAGCGCGAAAACCTGCTCCTTGACGTTCGGGTAGGGAAGCTCTTCCATTTGCAAAAGGTGAGCGTCTGCCTGACCAAGCAACTCCGTCCATTCGGCATTGGTCATAAACCCCGTCAGCTGCTGAGGCGGGTCAGCCGGCGGCGTCTGCGAATTGTCGTCCTGGTCTTGCATTATTGGAACGCGCCGTCAGTGCAGGGCACAATCGTCCCCGCATTTGGAATGATCGTCGCCATCGCAGCATCCGGCTGGGCACTCGCCGTGTCCCTGCCTTTGATTGTCGGAAAAAGCGTCGGCGAACAGTGACCCGCCTTGCTTTTTTCCCTTGGCGGTCAACCGGTAGCCTAGCGCAGCGGCGTCCGCAACCGGCTCGAGACATCCGTCTGCCACAAGTTCCTTGAGCGCGGCTTCAATGCCGTCCGCGTTGCAGTTCAAGAACGGCTCGATCGACGCCGCCGTGCAGATATCGCCAAATCCTTCGCCTTCGCGCCAAAAAAAGATCTGCAGGACGTCCTCGCGGTTGACAAGGCGATCCAGCGCACCGGGCGTTCCCTTTGTCTGCGGTTCGGCGGCGGCCATCGTCCTTGCTCCAGTGAAAATTAATGGACCGGTGTCGTGATACCGCAGTCCTTGATCAGCTGATTATGACAGACCGCCGCCAGCGGATTGAGATCGGCTACGGACAATGGCACGAGATTGCTCATTCCTTCGACGCCTATATCCACTGCGATAAGAGTGTACGCCGCAATGCGATCCACGATTTTCTGGGCGTCCGGTGTGATCGGATGGTCGCCTATGGCCGTCATCTCTCCCGAGTCACGATGGATTTCGAGTTCCTTCAAGACCATGTTGCCGATGGCATCATCCGGCAGCTCGACCTCAATCACAATCAGCTCTCGCGGCCAGATTTTGAAGTGTGCACCGATCACCAGCAAATTATCGACGCTGATAATGCCGGTGACCGCCTCAAAGATCCGGTTCTGGACTTCCATGACCTTGAGTTCGCCGCCGAGCCACTGCCGGCACGTGACCGAGCCGACTTCACCGCCGCGCTGGACGGCAGCAATTAACACGACGCGATCGTAGGCTATCTGGCTTGCTTGAAACTCCTGAACGATGGCAACTGGACCCCAATTCATCTCCTTGAGGTCCACCTGATGCCGCCATGAAATAGAATCCAGGCGCTGCTTCAGTTCCGGGCCCAGGGGATAGCCACGAATGAACTGGTAATAGCCGACGAGGCCTAATGCGATCCGGGACATGGCTGTTCTCGAAGCCTACTCAAGCCAACTCTCAAGCTCGCAAAGCGTAGCCGATATCGAAACCTGCCGCCAGACGCCTAGCCTCAAAGACCGCACGCACATGTCGTCACCTCGCGCGTGACCACGCGATCGGTCCCTTCTACCATGGTGTGTGTGGTACAGGGCATGCAAGGGTCGAAACTGCGTAACGCGCGCAAGATGTCGATGCCCTTGAAGTCTTTTTCGTCCTTAAAGTTGGTCTCGATAATTGGCGTATTCAACACGGCCCGCTCATAGGGCCCTGGCTCTCCCCAGGGCGTCCGCGGGCAGGCGTTGACCGTCGACGGTGTCGATATCTGATAGTTCGCGAGCACGCCTTTTTCGATCACGCACCAGTGCGCGAGGAACCCGCGTCCGGCGCCCCACATACCGACGCCGATGTGCTGACCGGTTTTCGGGATCTCGAACGGTGTGGCCACGCGTTTCTCGCCGCGCTTTATCAGATCCTGGGCGCGGACCCAGTTCTCGAGGGTCACCATCAGGTTGAAGGCTACGGCATAGGCACGCGCGCGGTTGCGCTCGAACGCATTCCAAACATCGGGCACATGCCATTCCAAGCGCATTTCCGGCAGCTTATCTTTGGCAATATTGAGCACGAGGCTCTTGCCGGTAGACGCGAAATAGTTGCTGGGCGGCAGTTTCTGCGCCAAAGCCGACATGTAGACACGCGCATAGGCTCCGGCCTCGAATGTTTTGCGGTCCCAAGTCGGCGTGCATGACCAGCTGTAGCGCTCTTTCCAATTCTGCTTTCCAGGGCGCGGGATCGTTGTCTTATTCCAAGGGTGGTTGGGACTGATAGGATTTCCCGACGGATCGGTCTTGAAAGGATATTCCTCCCAAGGTTCGTAATAGGAGTGTTCGACGAATTCCTCGAACCCGACGTTGATATCCGTCAACCGCGTTGTCACCAGCTTGCCATTGACCATGGCGCCCGGCGTTGACCAGCGTTTTTCGCCCCAGGCGTTGCAGTTCGCATAGGTGGCGTCGTAGTGGTCTTCGTGATCCCACTGGCCGAAATCGACCATGGTCGGCGGAATTTCGCCCAAGTGACGGTACTGCGGATTAGCCTCGTACATGAAGTCGTAGACATCGTCCCAAATCGCGACGCAGCGTTTGGCGTAATCAAAGAACGGCACGAGCTTCAGATAGAACTCGGTCATCGTATTGGTCGTGATTGTCGTCGTCACGCCGCCAGGGATGATCGTCTCTGGATGCGGGTACTTTCCGCCCAACAGCACATAGGCTTCGCGAGCGACTCGGGTCATTTCCAGCGCTTCGAGATAGAGCCGCCCCGTCAACGGGTTGAGATCGGTCATGATCGCGCCGATCGTCTTGTAACCGTGGACGGCTGCGAATTTGGAAGGCGCTCTTTCGGCTTTCTGCCAGATTTCCGGATTGGTTTCGCGGATCAGTGCTTCGGAAAAATCCGGGCCCGCAAGTATAAAGAGATGCAGCGGGTTGTCGTAAAGATACTCGCAGCTGAGCAGAAGATTGCGCACCACGATGCCCAGCGGCGGCGGCTTGATGCCGAGCGCCATCTCGATGGCCAGTGCCGATGTTGTCGCATGAACGCCGCCGCACACGCCGCAGGCCCGTGAGCTGATGAACGCGGCGTCACGCGGATCGCGACCGCGCAGGATCACTTCGTAACCGCGGAACAAGGTCGCCATTGATGCCGTATCGACGACCTTGCGATCTTTCAGGTTGACCGTGCTGTGAAACGCCAGCGCGCCAGCCACACGTGTGACAGGGTCGAAGTCGATGTCGTTCAGCTGGCCGTTCTTTCGAGCGATGTCAGTCAAATACGCGTCACGCTGCTCGACTGTCTGCGTGTTGTAAGAATATGGATTTGGCACGCCGGGCTTCAGGTGCGCTTTGCCATTCTCATCGAATTCGATCGGCAGATTTTCAAAGCACATGCACTGATCCTCATGATGGCGGCATAAATCAATCGATCGATAGTCCTGATAGTCCTAGCATGATCCTAGGATTTCCCCTGCGCCACCCCGACAATAGCGGCGAGATTACCATTGACGTCGAGGAGGCGATTTAACAACGTCGTCAACGCACCGTTGATTGCGGGAATATCTTCCGGCAGCGGCTTGGTGTTGTCGCGAATGGCAACCAAGCCGCCCGCAAGTTTGTTCAACGTTGTGCCAGCACTCCACAACGTGACGATGATCGCGAGCAAATATCCAACCAGAACGAGCACGATAGCGAGTGTCACGCCGAGCGAAAGTGCAACGAGAAGACTTGTCATGATGCACCTGCCTTCGCTCTCGCGGCCAGCACAGTGGCGATCGTGGCGCTATGCTCTTTCAGCCTGCCCGCCGTCTCGACCATGCCTGAGCCGACTGCGATCGTATCTTTCAACGCGGGGATCGAACTCGTGTTTTTGGCGATTGCCACGCCGGCGTCCAGCATCTCTTCTAGATAGCGGCGGATAGATAATGCAGCGCGCAATGTGCGGTGAAGCAGCGCAATCGCCAGTGGCACGATCACGACCAGAACCGTCAGCAGCACAAACCACCAGATCGTGTACACCGGCTCCGGCAGCGTGCGCATAGACGGGTCGATGGCCGCCAAGTATCCGAGGATCAAATCCATAACAGGCAGCCTCCTATTGATAGAGCCGCTGCCGGACGGCCGCGTTGATCGTGCCCGTCAAGTGTGCGTCCACGCCCTCGAGCCCACCAGCAATCTGCGCAAGGCCTTCGTTCAAGCGAACTGCCTGAGGCGTCAAATGCCCGGTTTCCTGTTCGATGGCGCGAAGTCCGAGGCGCAACTTTGCCAGCAAGCTCGTCGGTGTGCCGCCGATGGCCCGCAGCACGTTGCTGATTTTGATCAGCGCCACGGCAACGACCAGCAGCACGATGAGAACAAGCGCGGCGGTCAGAAGTGTCAGCAGCACCATCGGCAACTCTCCATCGTTTGAGATCGTCAATGCGTTTGAGATCGTCAATGTGTCAGTAAGCAGTTTGGACAACCCGGGCAGCCGTTGGCATGTGCCTCAATCGCCGCCGCACCGCCCTTGATCTTGACAGCCGTTCCAAGAATTTTGGCAGCGGCGTTGTTGATGCGGTAAAGAATTGGAATGTGGATCGTGTTGTTCGCGACCCTGCGCCCGCTATCCCAAATTCCTGAAACTTCAGTTTGAATATTGGCGGCTGTTTTATGAATCAGCCAAAGCAACAGAGTGACGACAAGCGCAACAACCAACCCGAGCCCGAGAGAACTCCACCAAACGAAGTTGGCCGCCTCGCCTGGATCCGTGGGCAACACCATTTTTTATGGTCTCCTGCCGATCAGTCCGTTCAAATTTTGCAGCGTCAAGCGACGCGCTTTTGTTCAGTCGCAGCGAGCGCACCAGCAATTGCGCCGGCGTTGCCCAGGATGGCTTCGGCGCCCGACACGAGGCCTTCGGCAACCTTGTGCGAGTCGTTCAATTGCCAGATCGCCTTGGTGTTTTGCTCGATTTCGCCGACAACCGTCAGACCCACTTTTGCGGTACGAAGGATGCGCCGCGCCGCAACGATCACTGCGATCAGCAAGGCTGCCGCCGCAATCACGATGACGGTTCCGATCGCAAGCCAGACGGCCCACCAGTAATAGATTTCATCTGCGGTCACGATTTGGCCTCCTCGTACATCCGCTTGTCGGCGTTCTTTTCCGAGTCCTTGATGTACTCGTGGGCCGCGGCCTGAAGCTCGCGCTGCAAGGCATTTCCCCCGGCGGTGTAATTCGATCCCGAGGTCTGCAGTTTCTGGTAGAAGTAATGCGCTGTTTTCATCATCGGCCCTGGTGCATCAACGTGACCCCAGCCGCTCGGAATATGGCCGGTCTTGTTCCAGCGGTTGGTCATGTTGCCTTTGCGCTGCGATATTCGGCGCAGCGGGCGAATAAAACTGCCGACGATACGGCTTGCCGTCCCCGAAATCGTTTTGCCGGGCGGCGC
>JANNSR010000020.1:0-3385 GCA_031402935.1 Hyphomicrobium sp.
CGACTGCAAGTTCATCAAAGGCGGTCTTGAGAAATGGCTGGTCGAGGGCCGCGTGCTTGACGGTTTCACCGCGCGATCGGTCGACGAGCTGCGCACAATTCCCGACTATCCGAACCACCAGACGCTGATCGAGACGGCCGACGTACAAGCGCTGGTCGCGGAACACGGCGCGATTTTTGTCGACGTTCGCTATCCGGGCGAATTCGCCGCCAGCCACGTGCCGGGCGCGATTAACCTGCCGCTTCGATCGATGCCGACAGATGAAATCACGCGGCGCCTCGCGGAGTTGCCGAAAAAACCGGTCATCGCGCCGTGCTACGATCGCCGGAGCTGCTTTTTCGGCGAGATCCTAGGGCTCGAACTGACGCGGGCGGGTCACGATTTTCGCGGCCGCTATACGGTGCCATGGGAATATTTCGTTGCAGGCCCGCGCCCGCCGCATGTCGAAGCCTGGCTCGCTGAGGCCAACCGCAGCACGTGGAGCAAGGCTGGCGATTGGCTGGCGGCGAAACTCGGCGCCGTTGCAGAGAAAACCGGATTGCCGCTGGCGTTGCTATTGCTGGCAGCGTTATCGCGGGTGATCATCTTGCCGTTTTCGTTGAAGGCCGAGCGCGATCAGATTGCGGCGCGGCGGATGGAGCCGCAACTCGCGGCGCTGAAGGAAACCCTCAAGTACGATTCTGTTCGCCTGACGCGCGCCGTTCGCGATCTCTATCGAACGCACGGCCTCACACCTGGACGCAATCTTATCGCGCTGCTGTTTCTGCCGGTTCTCGCGCTCAGCGTCGAAGCCGCCGTGCGCGTTGCAGGTCAAAGCCCGGCACCATTCCTCTGGCTTGAGACTCTATCGGGCTATGATCCGTATTTCATCTTGCCGCTGGCGTTCGGCGGACTGCTGACGGCCTATGTGCACTGGTCCATGGCGACGACGCGGCGTCACGCGCTGATCTGCTGGGCTGTTGTCGCGCCATTGCTGATTGCAGCCGGATGCCTGCTGCCGGCGGCTGCCAATCTGTACGTCATCGCGAGCGCGATCCTTCTGCTGTTGCAGCGTGCGATCGTGACCGGGGCTTGGCGGAAGCCTTTCGCGCCCATTGCCGCGCTCAATTGTTTTCTCGACGCCGCACGGTTGCACCATGCAGGTACCATTCCACTGACCGCGCCGCAGCGCCTGAGCGGCGCTGGCAACAAAGCCTACCGGTTAAGCCAGCTCAAAGCCGCAGGGCTGCCGGTGCCGCCGGGTGTTGTGCTGACGGAAGAGTTTCTGACCGGATTCGAAATCAGTTCTCCGCGGCGCCAGCGCCGCCAACTGGCCCGCGTTGCCAACTACCTCGCAGCTGCGCGCTTCGCGGTCCGCAGCTCGGCTGCAGGCGAGGATGGCGCGGCGGCCAGTTTTGCCGGCGTTTTTGAAAGCGAGTTGGATGTGACGCGCGACGCTCTCGTGTCCGCCGTCGCGCGCGTCCTCGCGTCCTTCAAGGCCGAGCGCGCTTCAAGCTATGGCGGCCAAAGCGGCGACCGCAACATCCTGATTCAGCCGATGATCGACGCCGCATGGGCCGGAGTTCTGTTTACCGAGGACCCGCAGGCGCCGGGCATGATGCTGGTTGAGGCCGTTGAAGGCACGGGCGAAAAACTTGTCTCGGGCAAAGCCCAGCCGCGCTCAATGCGATTTGGCCGGTCAACGCTGCGCCCGGCGGAGGCGGCGGCTCCACCGTTCGATCTGACGCCGCTGCTCATACTGGCGTGCGATTGCGAAACGCGGTTCGGTGCACCCCAAGATATCGAGTGGGCCTATGCGCGGGGAAAATTCACGCTGCTGCAAAGCCGCGACATCACCACAGCGCAGGGCATCTCAGGCCACACGGCCAGCCACGCCGAGTGGCGGCGCCTTGCCGGACTTGTTGAAAATGGGCCGGCGGATGGCGCCGTTTTAGTCCAGAACGAAATGTCCGAAATGCTGCCGCGGCCGGCGGCATTGTCGCTGTCGCTGATTGAAGCCATCTCGGCGCCGGGCGGCGGCGTCGATCACGCATTGCGCGCGCTTGGGCTCGCGATGCGCGCCGGCGAAGGACCGTCGCGGCTGTATGTGACGGCGTTTGGACGGCTATACACCGATACGCGGCAGGCGGCTGCACGGGCGCCAGCGCTCAATCGCCTAGCGCTGCGCCGCATTCGCCAACAGGCGGACAAAATCGAAAGAGCATTCCGGCAGCAGTTCGTGCCGGAGTTCAGCAAGGACATGTTGCTGCTCGAAGCGGTAGACCTCTCCCGGCTGTCCTTCGCCGATGTTTCCGGCCTGATGCGCGACGTCAGCCGCCGCTTTATCAGCGAGACCCACGCCGACGTCGAAGGCATCAATATTGCGGCACAAATCTATCTCGACGACGCGCGCCGGGCCCTTGAGGCAGCCGGTCGTGACCCGGTTGATTTCCTGTCTGAGTTGCCGCGAACGGCGGCGGCAGCCGCGCTAGACGCTGCATTCGCGGCCCCGCCCGAGATACGCGCAAGTCTGATCCGCGCCGCAATAGGCCACCGGGCACGCTGCGACTACGATCTCGCCGAGCCGCGCTACGGCGACAGCGCCGTTGCCCTCAACGCCGCAGCCAGGGTTCTCGCGCTGAGCAAAAAGGCGCAGCGCCGGGCGACAGGCACTGGGGTTATGGCGAACCTCGATGGTGACCTCTCCGCAAAAGTTTCGCGCGCGCGCGCCTTCCAGACTTTGAAGGAAGACGCAAAGCATATCGCCTTGCGCGAACTGGCCCAGATCCGGCGGCTGGCGATTGTGCTCGGCCAACGCTGCGGTCTCGGCGAACTTGTGTTTCATCTGACGCTTGAAGAGGTTTTTGCCCTCGCGCCGGCCCACGCTGCGGATGCCCTTGATACAGCGGCACGCCGCGGTGCCCTCTACGACAGCCTGATCTCCGCGCCGGCTCTCGCGACACGGCTGACCCGCGAAGATCTCGAATGCGGGCCATTGCCGCGACAGGCTGCGCGTGTTGCGGGCGCGCTCGCCGGCACCCGTGTGGCAGGCAACGGCATCGTGGAAGGCCGCGCCGTTGTCATCTCGCATGCTGATTGCGAAGCGGGCGTACCTATACCCGGCTTTGAAGACGGCGACATTCTCGTCGCGCCGATGATCCATCCGGGCTGGCTGCCGGAAGTTGTGCGCGCCGGCGGCATCGTCACCGAGATCGGCGGCTGGCTCAGCCATATGTCGATCGTTGCCCGCGAGCACGGCATCGTCAAAATCGTTGGCGTCTCGGGACTATCGAGTATTGCGCCGGGGTCGGACCTGCGCCTGCATCCCGATGGGCGCGTCGAACGTCTGCCGCCGCGGCGCTTTGCGGTCGAGGCCTTAGCGGCCGAGTGAGCCATGCCGCCGCCA
>JANNSR010000021.1:0-31501 GCA_031402935.1 Hyphomicrobium sp.
ATCTTCTTCGCCATGCAGAATGAACACCGGCATGGTCACATCGCCGATCACGGCAGCGCTGTCGTAGCGATCCTTGAGCAGCAGCCGCACCGGCAGCCAGGGATAGATCTCTGCTGCGCGGTCGGCAATTGACGTGAAGGCGCTGTCGAGCACGAGGCCCGCCGCTTTTTTCTCGACCGCCACCTGAATCGCGACTGACGTGCCGAGCGACTCGCCGAAAATGATGATGTCGGTAGGCGCCACGCCCTCTTGGATAAGCGTATCGTAGCTGAGCTTGGCATCGGCCACGTTCGCCGCTTCCGATGGCAATCCGCTCGAGCCGCTGTAGCCGCGATATGACAGCATGAACATGCCACGCCCGCGGGCGAGATACTTGGCGATGCGCTCGCGCCGCACCTCCAGCGCGCCGCCGTTGCCGTGGAAATACAGGATCGTCGGCTGCCCGGGCTTAGCCTTGCCGTACCACGCCACAAGCGTTTCGCCGTCCGGCGTCGCAATGGTTTTCTCGATGACGCCGGCGAGGCCCGCATCCGCCGGGGCTGTGCGCGCTGCATCGGGGAAGTACAAAAACTTGCGCTGACCGAAATACATGGCGAGCGCTGCGATGACGTAGAGTGCCGCAAGTCCGAGGATTATCGCCTTCAGCACGAACCCGATCCTCAAAGACGTTCCTGGCGATTAAACGCATACACGCATGCAACGCATCGCTGACTTGCTGAACGTGGCTCTGCAGTGACTCAACTCTAAGTTTTATCGCGTGCCGTAACAACGCTGTGGACGGTGTGTGGATAACGTAGTTAACTCAGAGTTGTTGATACCGCGCGTCGGGGGACGCGCATTTCTGGGAGTAATTTAGGGGGCTTTTGTCATGGTTGAGCGTTTTGTGCCGCGGCAGCTCATAGCTGCTGTGATTGGCGGAGTATTGGTTGGTGGGTGTGGAACTGCTTTGGAGCAGAAACTCGGCGCTACCACGACACAAGATGTCTTCGACTACTCGGCGGCGTTCGAGACGTACACTGGCAAGAAGATTGTAACGGTCAGCGACTACGTGATGTCAGGCTTCTCCTATGTTGACCATCATTGTCAGGCCTTCTTTACATCTCTCGAACTCATGGCGATGAATGGCGTGTTTGCTAAAGACACGTTGACGCTCGCATCGACTGCAGCAACACAAATTTTGACTGCTACGGATGCTGCTACGAAAGCCATAAATATCGTGGCCGCGGTGAGCGGCTTCGCCTCAAATACGCTGAACAATTACAACAACGTTTACAACTTCGCGCCTTACAGCGGCCTGCTGTGGAACCAAGTCATTACGGCCCAGAATAGTTACAAAACGACGATTGTAAAAACTACGCTAATCGACTTCAAACCCGACGATAGCAGCATCGCAGGTCATGCCATTGACGCAAGCATCGCGGATTTCGCTATTGGGCATCAAATTGTGCAGGGCTACGCGCGGCTGTGTACAATCCCGCAAATTCAGCTCTTTATTCACACATCATTGGCGACCGGTAAGCCAACACCATCTCCGTGCGCGGGCAAGACTGAAGAGCAGAAAAAGAACGATGAAAGCTGCTCAGCCGCCGCCAAAGTTGCAACCGGCGACGATGCGAACGGCGGCAAGAAGAAGGAAGGCATAGGTTCAAGCCACCATCGTAATCATTATTCTCAACGAACGAAGAGCATCGGACCGCTCAATTTCCCGGTGTTTGTCGCACAATAATCGGTACGGGCTGGTGTGTCATGCGTTACATGAAATTGGCTGGCGTACTTATGGTAGCTAGCTATTGCACGGCTTGCTCTGGCCTGAATCCAGCCAGTGAACGACCGCTCGGCAATCAAGTCACAGCTGTAACCTCGAAATCACGACCTACTCTAAGCCATAAAGTGAAACAAGCAACTGCTGCACCCAAGCCCACTTTGAATATTTTAGAAGCAATAGCCGACGCCTTCAGCGCTTTCTCGTTCAGTAACAAGCAAAGCATTTGCGCAAACAGCAGTCTGGAAAACATTGAAAGTTACTCGGCAGAGGGTGGCGTCGTGCGAAGCGATGTAATGCGCTGGCAGAAGGCGACACTGCGACTTCGGTTCACGCATAGAAAACGCGCTGAAGAAATCTTTGCTGAAAAGATTGCCCCAAAGTATCGGGCTGCCAAGAATTTCTCGTTCGGCGGTTTTTCGTCGCTAGCGGGCGACGACAAGGGCATTTGCACGGCCACGCTCATTGGCGGTAATATCGTTTTGTCCGCCGGTCATTGCGTGTCGAAGAAGTACTGGGCTGATGAAAAAATGGAGTTTCCTAGCTTTGAAACACGCGGGGTGCGACGGGATTTGACCTCACAGGAATTCTCGAAGCTTCTGGTGGTCGATTTCGATCGGCAGCTGAACACCGCGCCCGTCGCCTCTAATTCCTTAGCGGCCTATGGCGAGCGGCCCTACTTTACACAGGAGGTCGTCGCGATGCTGGCGCCGAAGCGCGAGCCGGAGAATGACCGCGACCACGCAATACTAGATGATCTCGATTATGCAATCTTCAGGATAAAGGGCCGTCCGGATCAGATTGGCAGCTACGCACTAGGAGCCGACAAGGTATTTTACGGCGGCATCAGGAAGGGTGCTAAGGCTGTAGTTATCCAGCATCCTGATGGCTTATACAAAAAGGTTTCCACGGGTGTCGCCGACGTGACGGGGCCTGCCGTCCGTACGAACTATTTGCGATTGAGTCATTTTGCATCGACTGACGGCGGCTCTTCGGGTGCGGCAGTTCTCGACGGGAGGGGACGGCTCGTAGCGTTGCATGTCGAGGGCGCTTGCAATCCATTTGACAGCAAATCCAACGATGCCTTGCCGCTTGTTCGAATCAAGAAGGAACTTAACGCAGCCTTGGCCGGCAAACTGTAGTTGCTTCAGCGAGGTATCATTTGGGAGGCTGGGCGCTGCCGAACCTACCCCTTCCGCACCAAATACCCAATCTGAGACCCTTCACGCGCGCGGACATTCTCGAGCGACGCGAAAATATCGTTGCCGTGCATCGGGCGGCCGGTCGCGGCGACGCAGGCTTTCTCCTGTTCCTGCAGCGCGTGATACAGCGGCTCGGCGGTCTTGTGCAGCATGGCGACGGTTGCAACCGTCTTGCGCCGCATGTTGATCGGCACGCGCGGGAACAGCGACGACAGCATCTGCTTGGCGCCATCGGAAAAATACGCAGAAAAGCGCCCAAGCCACGCCACCAGCCTGACGGCGAACGTCTCTTGGAAGCGATAGTTGTAGGTCTCCATCCACTCGAACAGTTTGTCCATCGTGAAGTCCTGAAGGCGGATGTTCGAGGTCTCGCGGTAGTCCTGCCACTCGGCCACAAGGTCGAAGTCCGATTCCAAATCGATGTCGGCGGGCGCGAACGTCGTGTTCGCCAGAACGCCGATGCGGTCGACGAAATCGCGGTTCTTCATGGCAATCGCCGTCGGATAGGACGGCAGCGCGATTTTACCTTCGCTCGCCTTCTGGAACGCGAGCCGCACAAGTTTAGCGCAGAACAGATGACGGTGATCGTCAAGCCGCATCGTGAAATCATAAAGGATGTGGCGCCCGCGCCCTGTGCGCGACGATGCGACGTGGTCGTGGATTTCCTTCGCGGCGGCCGCTGCAAGGGCCGCATTCTTGTGCCGGTACAGCACGGCGCGGACGATGCCGTGCTCAAGCGAATCCGTTAGCCGGTTGATGATGGCGCCATCTTCGATCAGGCTTTCGACCATCCAGTGGCGGCCGGCGGCGTCGATGTGGACGATGCCGATGTGGCTGAACTGGCTGTCGCCGGTACCGATGCGGGCGATGGCCGCGCTGTTGTGCGCTTGCCCGCGCACTACAATGACATCGCCCGATTGAAACGTCAGATCGCCCTTACCGGCAAACGCATGATTGAGGAGCGTATTGTGGTGACGGCCGCGAAAGCCCGTCAGCGGCTTTTCACCCTCCGGAACGCGGGCATTGTTGAGACCGACCTCGCCGACCATATCCGTCACGTAGCGCAAAATGCGAAACACATGGCGCAAGCCATCGACGACGCCGGGCTCCATCAAACCGTCACGCTCGAACGCGGGTATGCGGTTGCGTAACGCCACACGCATATCAAACAGGCGATAGATCAGCTCGAGGGCTGCGTCGCGCACATCCTCGACGTCATAGTCGCCGAACTGGGCATTGGCGGCCCGGACATAGACGTCGTTCAACATGCGCTCGAGATCGGCGGCACCTATCACGGGCCGCGCCGTCAGCGCTTCCAGAATTTCGAGATCCTTGACGAACGACTGAGACCCTGGCGGCGGTGGCACTGGCGAACTTCCTCACAACGCACTTCGCGCTGTTATAGCAAAGCGTTGCGGGCGGTCACGCGGGCCGGATGGCGATGGACGGCCGCCTGTGGCCGGGAAAGCTCAAAGCGGCCATTCGCCAAGCCCTTGCGTCACAATTCAGGCATGGTGACGAAGCCCGGCAGCTGCTTGATGCGGGCAATCCAGGCGCGGATGGCTGGGTAGTTATCGAGCGGCACGCCGCCCTCATGACCGACGCCGACGTAGGGCAGACAGGCGATATCCGCAATCGTCGGGCGGCCGATTGCCAGCCAGTTGTGCTTCGAAAGATGCGCTTCCATCAGACCGAGAATGCGCGCCGCCTTTTTGCGTGCCAGAGTGACGTCGAGATCGTAGCCGAACTTGTCGTGCAGGCGGGCATCTCCGGGACCGCGCATGGTCTCGTTCTCACCTGCCATCACCCATTCCATAACGCGGGCCATTTGTTTTGGCTCCGCCGGCAGCCAGGCCTCGCCGCCGAATTTACGCGCCAGATAAACCAGGATCGCCTGGCTGTCGCGGACGATGAAACCATCGTCGTCGAGAATCGGTATTTCGCCGAACGGATTGATGTCGATCAGCGGCGGCTTTTTATGCGCGCCGCCCATGAAATCGACCGGCACTAACTCCAGCGGCACGCCGAGGAAGGCGCACATCAAGCGCACTTTGTAGCAATTGCCCGACGGTTCGAGATCGTACAGCTTCATGGCCATGGGAATAGTCCTCCGGATACTGCACGGTTGGAGTTGTCAAAGTTCCGGGCTTATGCGTGTGCCCTGCACTTAACTGTGATTGAGCGCCTTAGCGATTTCTTCCGTCATCTTTTTGGCGTCGCCCAGAACCATCACGGTGTTGTCGCGATAGAACACGGGGTTGTCGATACCGGCATATCCAGACGCAAGGCTGCGCTTATTGAAGAACACGGTCGCCGATTTCCACACCTGCAACACCGGCATGCCGTAGATCGGCGAGGTCTTGTCGTCTTCCGCCGACGGGTTGACGACGTCGTTGGCGCCGATGACGTAGACCGCGTCGGCCTGGGCAAACTCGCTGTTGATGTCCTCGAGCTCGAAGACTTCGTCGTAGGGCACGTTGGCTTCCGCCAGCAGAACGTTCATGTGCCCCGGCATGCGGCCCGCAACCGGGTGGATGGCGTATTTCACCTCGACACCGGCCTTTTTCAAAGTCTCGGCCATCTCTCTCAAAGCATGTTGGGCCTGCGCCACGGCCATGCCGTAGCCGGGCACGATGATGACCTTGGACGCGTTCTTCATCACGTAAGCCGCGTCTTCGGCTGAGCCGAGCTTGACCGGCTTCTGCTCTCCGCCGCCCGCTGCACCCGCCGCCACCGTCTCGCCGCCGAAGCCACCGGCGATGACGGACAGGAACTGGCGGTTCATGGCTTTGCACATGATGTACGACAGGATCGCGCCCGATGAGCCGACCAGTGCGCCGGTAATAATCAGCGCCACGTTCGATAGCGTGAAGCCGATGCCGGCAGCCGCCCAGCCCGAATACGAATTCAGCATCGACACGACGACGGGCATATCGGCGCCGCCGATCGGGATGATGATCAGCACCCCGAACGCGAGGGACGCGAGCACGATTAGCCAGAACAGCCACGCCGATCCGCCCGAGACGCAGAAGGCGTAGATCAGATAGATGACGAACAGCGCCAAGCCGGCGTTGATGACATGGCGCATCGGCAGCATGATCGGCTTGCCCGACATGCGGCCCGAGAGTTTAGCAAAGGCGATGACCGAGCCCGTGAACGTGATGGCGCCGATCGCCGCGCCGAGCGCCATTTCGATGAGGCTGGCGGTCTTGACGCCGGCATCCGGGTTGGCGGGATCGGCCAGAATGTTGAAAGCCGACGGCGCCGACAGCGCGCTTGCGGCAACGAACACGGCCGCCAAACCGACGAGCGAGTGAAATGCCGCGACCAGTTCCGGCATCATGGTCATTGGAATTTCGCGCGCCGTCTTGGCGCCGATGAAGGCGCCGGCTCCGAGGCCGGCCAGGATCAGGATCCACGAAAAGAACGACGGCTGCGCCAGGCCTAATGTGGTCAGCACCGCAATTGTCATGCCGATCATGCCGAACAGGTTGCCCTGCCGCGATGAAGCCGGGCTCGATAGCCCGCGCAGCGCCAGGATGAATAAAACGCCCGAGACCAGGTAGAGGAGGGCGGCGACGTTTGCGGACATGGGGCTAGTTCCTAAACCAAAATCATCGTGATGCGTTCATTCAACGTTGCAGAAAGTTCGACTCCCTCTCCCCTTGGGGAGAGGGCCGGGGTGAGGGGCTCTCTCTGATGCGCGCGGCACGCAAGACGCCCCCCTCATCCAGTCCCACTCTTTTGGCGCCTTCGCGCCGGGCGTCCACCTTCTCCCCAATGGGAGAAGGACATGCGGCTACTTCTTCACCGGCGCGTCTTTTTTCTTGTACATGCTGAGCATCCGGTTGGTGACGAGGAAACCGCCGAAAATATTGATCGACGCCATGATCAGTGCCAGCAGGCCGAAGACCTTGGCCATGACGCTATCGCTGTCGGTCAAGGCGACGCCGACGGCGAGCAGCGCGCCGACAACGATGACCGACGAGATCGCGTTGGTGACGCTCATCAATGGCGTATGCAAAGCCGGCGTCACCGACCACACGACGAAGTAGCCGACAAAGATCGCGATCACGAACACCATGAACTCGAAAACGAACGGGCTGACGGCGTCACCCGCCGAAGCAATCGCAGGCGAACAGGTGGCGGCAAGAATCGCAGCCGCGGCGGCAACTTTGCGTGTCATGGCGCTCAGACTCTCCGTTTTCGCGCCCTCCCCCTCAATGGGGGAGGGTTGGGGTGGGGGTGGTGAAGTGGCGCTTGGGTTCTGGGACACCCCCCTCCTTGGCCCTCCCCCGCAAGGGGGGAGGGAACATCTCGTGGTTTCGCCTTCGGCGGTCTCAGAGGTGATTGCCATTCTAGTCACTCAATTTGGTTTGGCAGCGAGATTCGGATGCACGATTTGGCCGCCCTTGGCGACCAGCGTGCCCTTGATCAGTTCGTCGTCCCAGTTCACGGCAAAGGTCTTTTCCTTCTTGTCGAACATGATGTCGACAAAGGCCAACAGGTTCTTGGCGTAGAGGCTTGACGCGTTGACCGCGACCGTGCCTGCAAGGTTGAGAGGACCCGCAATTTTAACGCCGCCCGGCGTCTCAATGGTCTTGCCCGGCTCCGTCAGTTCGCAATTGCCGCCGCGCTCGGCTGCAAGATCGACGATGACCGCACCGGGCTTCATGCTCTCGACCATAGCGCGCGTGATCAGCTTCGGCGCCGGGCGGCCCGGGATCAGCGCCGTCGTAATCACCATGTCCTGCAGTTTGATATGATCGGCGACGAGCGCCGCCTGCTTCGCTTGATACTCCGGGCTCATCGGCTTGGCGTACCCGGCTGCCGTCTGCGCCTGCTTGAACTCGTCGTCTTCCACTGCGACGAACTTGGCGCCGAGCGACTGCACCTGCTCTTTCGTCGCCGGGCGCACATCGGTCGCCGTCACCTGCGCGCCCATGCGCCGCGCCGTCGCGATCGCCTGCAAGCCCGCAACGCCAACGCCCATGATGAAGGCCTTCGCCGCCGGCACCGTGCCAGCCGGCGTCATCATCATCGGCAGGGCTTGGCCAAACATCGAGGCTGCATCGACGACGGCTTTGTAGCCGGCGAGGTTGGCCTGGCTCGACAGCACGTCCATCGACTGCGCGCGTGTGGTGCGCGGCATGAACTCCATCGAGAAGATCGACGCGCCGGTCGCTGCCAGCGCATCGAGGCTAGCGCGTTCGCCATAGGGATCGATCATCGCCGCGACGATGGCACCGGGTTTCAAGGCCTTGATCTCGTCTTCCGACGGGCGGCGTACCTTTAAAAGAATATCGGCGCCCGAAAGGGCTTCGCTGTGCGACACGACTTCGGCACCGGCTGCCTTGTACGCCTCGTCCGTAAAACGCGAGCGCGCGCCAGCGCCAGCTTCGACGTGCACCTTCGCCCCCAGCGCCAGAAACTTTTTGACCGTCTCGGGCGAGACAGCCACGCGCGGCTCGTCTGCCGCTTCACGGGTAACAGCTATTCTAACCATGAAAGCTTCCGGTTGGAGGTGGCGGCCAGCGCTGGCCGGGAGGGATGGGACATGTCAGATGCAGGTCACAAGAAATGCGAAGGGCAGACTCATAGAACGAGCCTGCCCGGGTTCGAGATCAGCGCGCCGGAATGCGGCGGCGCGAACTCAAACCAGAAAGTACTTCATGCCGGCCAGAAGCAGGACCAGGAACACGATCGCAAACTTCGTGAACCTCAGGAACCGGCCATAGGTGTCGTCATGCTGCGGGTAGTCCATGGCGGGATGGCCGTCCGATTTGTCGACACTCACGGTCTGATCTCCCAAGTCAAAAATTGACGAATGCTATGTGTTTGGTACCGCAAGACCCCGCCCGCATCAAGCGATCAGGGCCGCGACTTGCGGCCAATGACATTGTTTCGCAGGGGGAACGGCAGGCAGGGAGGACTTCGGCTGTCCCTAGGGCCTATGGACTGCGCGTCTACCGCACAATTGGGCGCCGGCGCGCCCTGTCGCCAGGCACTGACTTAGACCGCGACTTGCGTTCCAACTTCCACGACCCGGTCAGTCGGAATCTGGAAGTATGTCGTCGCGTCTTCCGCGCTGCCGGCAAGCGCGATGAACAGCCGTTCCTGCCAGCGCGGCATTTCCGACTTCGACGTCACCCGCAACGACCTGCGCGACAGGAAGAACGACGTGGCGCCCATATCGATATTGAAATCCTTGCGGCGGCAATGCTCGAGAATTTTCGGAATACTCGGCGTTTCCATGAAGCCGTAGCGGGCGATGATGCGCGTGAAGTGGTCGGACACGCGCTCGATGGTGATGCGCTCGTGGCGCGGCACGCGCGGAGTATCCTCGGTTTTGATCGACAGCAGCACGTTGCGCTCGTGCATTACGCGATTGTGCTTCAGGTTGTGCATCATTGACGTCGGCGCCGCGTATGGATCGCCGGTCAGGAACACGGCCGTGCCTGGCACGCGATGCGGCGGCTTGGCCTCAAGTTTACGAACCAGCCAGTCGAGATCGGCTTCGTTGCGCTTGGAGGCTTTCGCCAGCAGCCGCGTTCCGCGAACCCAGGTGTACATGATCAACCCAAGTGCGGCTGCGATCATGATCGGCACCCAGCCGCCTTCGAACAGCTTCAGCACGTTGGCTGAGAAGAAAATCTGCTCGATGATGAGGAACGGGATCATCAGCAGGGCTGCCTGCCACATCGGCCACTTCCAGCATTTCCAGACGACGAAGAACGCCATCATGCTGTCGATCACCATCGCTGCGGTGACCGACACACCATACGCGGCCGCCAGGTTCGACGAATTCTTGAACAGCACGACCGCCGAGACGACGGCGCCGAACAACAGCCAGTTGACGCGCGGCATATAAATCTGTCCCGACATGCTTTCGGATGTGTGGCGGATCTCGAAGCGCGGCACGAGACCGAGCTGGATCGCCTGCCGCGTCAGCGAGAACGCGCCCGTGATGACGGCCTGACTGGCGACGACGGTCGCGACCGTCGACAGGATCACCATCGGGATCAACGCCCAGTCGGGATAGAGTTTGTAGAACGGATTTTCGAGCGCATCGGGATCGCTGAGCACGAGCGCGCCTTGGCCGAAATAGTTGAGCATGAGGGCCGGAAATACGAAGCTGAGCCAAGCGAACTGCACCGGCTTGCGGCCAAAATGGCCAAGGTCGGCATAGAGCGCCTCGGCGCCCGTCGCGGCGAGGAACACGAGCCCCATGATCGTCAAGCCGATGACGCCATGGCGCCAAACGAACTGGATGCCGTTCAACGGGTTCAGTGCGTTGAGCACGCGCAGATTGTCGGCGATGTGCATCAAGCCGCCAAGAGCCAGCACCACAAACCAGACAACCATGATCGGGCCGAAATAGCGGGCCATGCGGTCGGTGCCGCGCGACTGCATCCAGAACAGCCCGGCCAGTACGACGAGCGCTATGGGAATGACGGCCTTTTCGAAGGCCGGCGTCACCAGCTTCAAACCCTCGATCGCCGACAACACTGAGATCGCCGGCGTGATCACTGCGTCGCCATAGAAGAACGACGCGCCAGCAACGCCGAGCACACCAAGCAGCGGCGCGCTGCGTTTGGCGACCGACTGGCCAAGCGCCATCAGCGCAAACGTGCCGCCTTCACCCCGGTTGTCGGCCCGCAGCAGTATCAAGACATACTTGAGTGTGACGATCAGGATCAGCACCCAAAGGATCAGCGACAGCACGCCGAGCACGGCCTCACCTGTCGTTAGGCCTTTCACGTGAGCGGCGTGGATGGCCTCGCGAAAGGCATAGAGCGGGCTGGTGCCGATGTCGCCGTAGACGACGCCGATCGAGCCTAAGGTCAATGCCCAGAAGTTTTTGTTGTTGTGCCCGTCACTGGCGGCCTGATCGGCGCCCGTTCCCTGGGCCTGCGTTTGTGCCATACGGCACCTCGCCTTCCAAAAGCTGCGTTGCAGCAAAGTGGCGGGTGTCTACTCCTCTGTACGTCAGTTGGAAAGCGGCAAATTGGCAGCCGTCACGGCTGTTACCCCTTGACAGTTGCACGCGCTCACGAGTCGCACGGGCCGTGCTATTTGCGCCGCTTGCCGGGCCAGTACGGCTCGACAGCTCATCGACCTGCTTTCGGGCGTAAATTACCCCATCGCCTCCAGCTCGTCGATCATACCTTCCAGCACCTTGACGCCCTTGGTCCAGAAGCCCGGATCGCAGGCGTCGAGCCCGAAAGGCGCCAACAGCTCAGAGTGGTGCTTGGAGCCGCCGGCTTTGAGCATGTCGAAGTATTTGGCGACGAACCCGGGGTGGCTTTCCGCATAAAGCCCATACAGCGAGTTCACCAGGCAATCGCCGAACGCATAGGCGTAGACATAAAACGGCGAGTGGATGAAATGCGGGATGTAGGCCCAGTACACTTCATAGCCGGGCTTTAGTTCGATCGCCGGGCCTAAACTCTCCGACTGAATCTCGAGCCAGATCGCCGCGATTTTATCGCTCGTCAGTTCGCCCTGACGGCGGGCTTCGTGGATTTTGCGTTCAAAGGTATAAAACGCAATTTGGCGCACGACCGTGTTGATCATGTCCTCGACCTTCGACGCCAGCAGCGCCTTGCGCTCCTTTTTATCCTTAGTCTCGGCCAGCAGCGCTTTGAACGTCAGCATTTCGCCGAACACGGATGCGGTTTCGGCCAGCGTCAGCGGCGTCGGCGCCAGCAGCGGGCCCTGCGACCGCGCCAACATCTGGTGCACGCCATGGCCAAGCTCATGCGCAAGCGTCATCACGCAGCGCGGCTTGCCAAGATAGTTCATCATCACATAAGGGTGCACCGACGGCACGGTGGACGCCGAGAACGCACCCGGCGCCTTGCCCGGCTTAACGGCCGCGTCGATCCAATCCTTGTCAAAAAATTCTTTCGCGATCGCCGCCATCTCGGGCGCGAAGCCGCTGTAGGCCCGCAATACAATTTTCTCGGCCTCCGGCCATTTGATCACGCGCTCGGGCTTGTCGGGCAGCGGCGCGTTGCGATCCCAGGACGCAAGTTTTTTCTTGCCCATCCACTTGGCCTTCATCGCGTAATAACGGTGCGAAGTGCGCGGATAGGACGCCCTGACACTTGCAACAAGTGCATCGACGACGGGGGCTTCGACACGGTTTGCCAAGTGCCGCGAATCCGCGACATCCTTGAAACTGCGCCAGCGGTCGGAGATTTCCTTGTCTTTCGCCAGCGTATTCGTGATCAGCGTGAACAGCGGCAGATTGGCTTTGAATGTTGCGCTAAGGGCCTCCGCGCCCGCCTTGCGCTTTTTCTCATCCGCATCGGAGAGCAAATTCAGAGTTGGCTCGAGAGACAGCGGCTGCTTCTCGCCTTTGACGTCGAACCTCAGCGCCGACATCGTCTCATTGAACAGCCGCGTCCACGCGCCCCGCCCGGTCTGCGATTTTTCCGTGAATAGCGTCTCGATTTTTTCGTCCAGCTGGTGCGGCTTTTCTTTGCGCAGGTCGTCGAACCACGGCTTGTAGCGCTTTAAGTCTTTGTGCTTTAGCGCATCACTCAAGTCGGCGTCATCGATCTGGTTGAGCTCAAGCTCGAAGAAAATAAGATCGGTCCAGAGCTTCGTGATCGCCTCCGAAACGTCGGCATTGAACTTGGCGCGTGCCGGATCGGACTGGTTCTGCGTGTAGTAGAGCCCGCAATACGATCCGAGCTTACCGACGAGATCGCACAGCTTCTCGTACTCTTTGACGGCGGTCGCAAGCTTGGCTCCATCCTTCGCGGTTGAACCAAGCTTTCCTTGATATGCGCTTTTGATGCGCGCGGCGTCCTTGGCAGCAGCCTTCAAATCGCGCTGCACCTCCGGCGCATCAGGCCCCGAATAGAGATCGCTCAAATCCCATTGCGGCATTCTGCCAAGCCCGCCCGCTGCCGCTTTTTTCGGCGCTGAACTTTCAGTGGTGCGTGGTGCATAGGTTTTTTCTGAGCGCATGAAGCTGTGATCTCCAAGTTCAAAATTTTCTCGGCAACACGCCTAGCACAGCGCAATTACGGCTGAAACCAGCATCTGTCCCAAATCCTTACGCACAAAAAAGCTTCAACCCTAAACCTTCCATTTACCCTTGTCGGGCACTCTCATCCTCGTTGAGTAAGCGTCTGGTCGCCAAGTGTCCGATCCTGGATCACGGCAGGGGTTGTTGCCCCAAGGCCTGTCGCGTGTCAGTTCAGTTGAGTACGCGTGTCCATGTCCAAGCGTGTTTTGATCGTCGATGACGATCCGGCCCAGCGCCGTATTCTCGAAGAGACCATCAAGCGTCTCGGCTTCGAGACCAAGACCTGCGGGTCGGGTGATCAGGCCCTCCAAATCCTCGAAGGCGACGACCGCGCCGGCATCTCGCTTGTGCTGCTCGATCTCGTCATGCCGGGCCTCGATGGCATGGCCGTGCTCGACCGCGTTGGCAACAAGCCGGGAATGCCGCCGATCATCGTGCAGACCGCGCACGGTTCGATCGAAACCGCCATCCTTGCGATGCGCGCCGGTGCCGTCGACTTCGTCGTCAAGCCCGCGAGCCCTGAACGCCTCGACGTCTCGATCAAGAGCGCGCTCAAGATCGAAGCGCTCGCCGGCGAAATCAACCGCATCAAGAAAAAAGTCGAAGGCACGCTGACCTTCAACGATCTGGTCATGCGCGGCGACGCCATGGCCCGCGTCATCACGCTCGGCAAACGCGCCGCTGCTTCGAACATCCCGGTTTTGATCGAAGGCGAAAGCGGCGTCGGCAAGGAATTGATCGCCCGCGCCATCCAGGGCGAAAGCGAACGCGCTGGCCGCCCGTTCATTACCGTCAACTGCGGCGCTATCCCGGAAAACCTCGTTGAATCGATCCTGTTCGGTCACGAGAAGGGCTCCTTCACCGGCGCCGCCGACAAGCGCATCGGCAAATTCCAGGAAGCCGACGGCGGCACGCTGTTCCTCGACGAGGTCGGTGAACTGCCGCTCGAAGCCCAGGTCAAACTTCTGCGCGCGTTGCAGGAAGGCGAGATCGACCCCGTCGGCTCGAAGAAGCCGGTCAAGGTCAACTTCCGCCTGATCTCGGCGACCAACCGCGACACGATCCAGCAGGTCAAAGACGGCAAATTCCGAGAAGACTTGTACTACCGTTTGAACGTATTCCCGATTTTCGTGCCGCCGCTGCGCGAGCGGCTTGAAGACGTGCCCGAGCTTGCCCGCCACTTTGCCCAGCGCTTCGCTGCAGAAGAGGGCAAGCGGATTTCCGGCTTCACCGACAACGCCATGCGCTTGCTGCAGGCCTACACCTGGCCCGGCAACGTCCGCCAGCTCGAGAACGCCGTGTTCCGCGCTGTCGTCCTCGCCGATGGCCCGGAACTGACGGTCGCCGAATTCCCGCAGATCGCAGCCCACGTCGATGGCTTCGAAGCCGAAATCCCGGCGGCGCCGACGATGCTGCAAAAGCCATCGGCCTACACGGGCCCGGCGCTTCTCGGCGCTGAAAACACCGTGCCGCACACGATCGATCTGCGCTCATCTGTAAATGGCTCGTCGCTCGGCATCCCCGCGATGGCCGAAGACGGCGAGATCCGTTCTCTTGAAGCCATGGAAGCCGACATGATCCGCTTGGCGCTCGGGCGCTATCGCGGACACATGACGGAAGTGGCAAAACGTCTGAACATCGGCCGCTCGACGCTGTATCGCAAAATGCAGGAGTACGGCCTCGAGCCGCGCGCCAACTAAGCGATCTTCCTTCTCCCCAAGGGGAGAGGGGACAACTACAGAATACCGTCTGGCGATTTTTGTATGCGTACGCCAGACGGAATGCGTGCGCCGGGTCCGGTGGGGCGGCCGCGTTGCAGCTCGGGAGAGTTTCCGTCCCACCACCACTATTGTTGGCTCAACGCCTGAGTGTCTCCTGATACGATTCCCTCAAAGCGTTGCGAGCGCGGCTCACCCCGCGTCTCGAGCAAAGGCCCCGGCTGCATCCGGGGCCTTTGTTTTTTTGGCGCTTCCCCCTCTCCCCATGCCCTTCGCTTGCATGGGGAGAGGGTTGGGGTGAGGGGCGGCTGCTTGTTCGAACGTGTTGCGGCCCCTCACCCTAGCCCTCTCCCCGTTCCGTCTACGGGACGGACGGGGAGAGGGAAATTCATCACTGGCGCGATTTGCGCGCGCAGCGAAAAGCGTTCGCGCCGGTCAAGACGCGCTGCGTATTGCCGGGGCAGAGGCACAAAAATTTTTCCAGATTCGATCCGGTCTCGCGCACCATACCGCCGTCGCACACCGGCTTCACGGCCTTATCAAGCGAGACGGTCTTAACGGCTGGCGAGACAACAGCAGCAGCCGCTTGTGGCTCTGCGGCCTTCGTCACAACCGGTTCGGCAACAAGCCGCTGTGCGGGGGCCGCTTCAAGCTTGGGCTCAACAGCGGCCGCCTTAGCGGGAGCGGGTTTATGCGCGACCGCCGACCCAAGCGGCTCGCAGACGACCGCGACCTCGGCAGTCGCTTCGGCTTCAGCCGTTTCGCGATTGGCATAAAAATCCGGGTTGTTCTGAATTTCTTCCGTCGGCGCGACGCGGTCGTAGTTGCGCCAGTTGAAAGTGAAACGCCCGGTCGTCACCCGCCATACAACCGGCATGGACAGCGTGCGCGCTGCCGTACCCGCCTGATCCGCTGTTGGACGGCCGTTACACAGCGCAATCGCATTTTGCGCAATCGTGCCGTTGGCCTCGAGTGGAAAATCAAAGTCGCCGTTAAGATCGAGGCTTGGGACCGGCACCGATCCATCAAATGCTTTCACTAACCCAACACCATCGCCGCTGCCGGCCTGTTTCAGAAAAACCTCAGAGCCGACGATTTTGTGCCCAGCGCTGTCCGCCGCAGTATCGGCGGAAAGGCGCAGCGACAGTAACAGTGGCTGAGTGCCGATCCGGTCGTAACGGCCCCCGGTGCCGGACACGTAAATCTTTGCCGCCGCCGTTCCGTCCGTTGCCGTGCCCACGGAAAAGGCCAGCGCAACCTTACCGTTTGCCGCAGCCGGCGTCGAAAGCGCCAGCGCAGCGGCTGCAAGGGCTGCCGCCAGCGGGATCAGTTTCCATCCATTCGCGCCCATCGTCTGTCTCCGCCTTGCGCTGCTGATCTTGTCAGTCTTGGGCCGTGCCGGGCCGTTGCTGTGTTCGTCGCCGCCGCCGCAGCATAGGTTCACCACTCCGGCGGCGCGGCAAAAAGCGGGTTTCAGGACGCTAATTGTGACACCACGCCCGGCTTGGCGAAGAAGGCTTAACCCTGTTGCTGCTAGACCTAGTGCGACCCGCCGCTGCGGCCGCTAGACCAATCTTGCGGACGCGGACACGTCGTGCCCTCGCTGTGGCGCTTTACCGTCGGAATGCAGCAACAGTTTCGCCATAGCGTCCTGCGAAGGTGCTGTTCAGACTGGGGCGCACGGATTATGTCTGACAGTGCTGGCGCTCGCGCCGGATCAGTGAAAGGTTCTTGGAAATGCGTGGTTCGCGTCTGTTCGCGCTTGCCGCAATACACGTCGCAATCCTAGCTCTCGGTTTGGCGATGCCGGCAGCTGCGATCGACCCCGACGATCTGCCGTGGGACGAAATCGACCGCGTACTCAAAGAGCAGCCGGCGCTGCCTGAGGAAACAGATAGCGGTACAGGCGCCGACGGTGACGATTTCGGCCCTGACAGTGCGGGCCGCAGCGAGCCATCTGGCCCAAGCCGGGACAACTTCGATTCCGCCATTGTCGATCGCGACCGGCTGGACCCTGAGCGCCGCCCCAATCGTCCCGAAGCTGTGCCGTCAGTCAGCGAAGATACAGACACAGCCATGCGCCCTGTGCCGCGCCCCGACCCAATCACGCCGCGCCTGGAACCGGCACAGGGCCGTTCCGCCGTGCCACCGGTCGCCGCACCGCCCGCAGCAGCACAGCCGTCCCCGCCGGCAGCCCCCGAAACGCCGGCTCCAGCACAAGCCATGATCGCGCCCGCCCCTACCGCGCCAGCGGCGGCAGCCGCGCCGCAGAGTCCCGCCCCTACCGCGCCACCGGCGGCAGCGCCACAACCGATCCCGCCGCCGCCGCTCGCCGTTCCTTCAACACCCGTTGACCGGGCGACGGTCGCCGTCGATGGCCAACTTTATTTGCCTTTGCAGCGCTATTTCGACAGCAAGGCCGTCGTGACGCTCGCCGAATTCGACGAGCCCGACCGCACGGCGCTGGCTCAGTTCTATGCGACGCGCGTGGGTCAGGCGATGTGGGTGTCGAAGGACGGCTTCAACGCTGCCGCCGAAGCCATGATCGCCGAAATGCGCAAGGCCGACGATTGGGGCCTCAGCTCGGTTGATTACAAGGTGCCCGGACTCGCCAAAATTGGCGACGGCGCGTTCCACGAAGACGATCTCGCGGAAGCCGAAATCAAACTGTCGCTTGTCGCGATGGATTACGCCCAGCATGCGCGCGGCGATCGCATCTACGAGCCGTCGACCCAATTGTCGTCGTACATCGATCGCAAACCGCAGTTGATCGAGCGGCCGAAGCTGCTCGAGGCGCTGGCAGCCGCAACAAATCCTGGCGATTACCTGCGATCGTTGCATCCCAAGCATCCGCAATTCGAGCGCCTGCGCCAGAAGCTTCTGGCCTACCGCGCCGGTGGCGGCGAAGAGTTTGAAAAAATCCCGGCCGGGCCGAAGATCACGCCCGGCAAAACCCATTGGCAGGTGGCGCTTGTGCGCCGCCGCCTTAAAGTACCGTTGCCGGGCGTAAAACCCGACGGGACGTCGCCGGACGAGAATTTCTATGATGCCGCGCTGGCGTCAGCGGTCGAGCAATACAAGGAAAAGAACGGCCTCGAGCCGTTAAACGAAACCATCACGCCTGCGTTGCGCGCCAGCCTGAACCAGCAGGGTAGCATTAGCGAAACACAGCTCCTCGCCAACATGGAGCAATGGCGCTGGATGCCGGACGATCTCGGCAGCACCCATATTCTGGTCAACGTGCCGGAATTCCTGGTTCGCGTCGTCAAGAACGGTGGCGTCATCCACGAGGAACGAATCGTCGCTGGCAAATACGAAAGCCAGACGCCGATATTCTCCAACAAAATGCGCACAGTCGTGTTCCAGCCGCCATGGAACGTGCCGGAATCGATCAAGGTCAACGAGCTGCTGCCTAAGCTCAGAAGCGGCGAAAATCCGATCGAGGGCCAGGGCCTGCGCTTGGAGCGTAACGGCCGCTCGATCGACGCCTGGGACGTCGATTGGAACCGCGCCGACATCCGCGAGTATCACATCTATCAGCCGCCCGGCGACGCCAACGTGCTTGGCATCGTAAAGTTCTTATTTCCCAACAAGCACTCGGTTTATTTACACGACACGCCATCAAAACGGTTGTTCAACGAGAAGACCCGCATTTTCAGCCACGGCTGCATGCGCGTGCGCAATCCCGTCCGGCTCGCAGAGGTCATCATGGCCGAGGACAAGGGATGGGGTAAAGAACAGGTTACCGAATTGATCACCACAGGCCCGGAAGACAACGACGTCGCGCTTGATAAGCCGATGCCGGTGCACGTCACGTACTTTACGGCCTGGATCGACGACAGCGGCGACATCAAGTCGTTTGCCGACGTCTACGGCCACGAGAAGCGCATCGTTCTCGGTCTGGAAGGCCGCTGGGGCGAGATCGTCAAAAATCGCGACCACCTGCTGCCGGCCGTCGCGGCACCGGTTTCGATCAGCCGCGATGACTGGGGCGATAGCGACGGCGCACCCTTCGGCCGCTTCCGCCAGCCGCGCTACACCTTCCGGGCGCCGCCGCCGCCGAAATACTATTTGCAGCCGCCAAAAAATTACAAGCAATACAAAAACTCGGATTCCGAGTTCGGCAAGTTCATGCGCAACATTCTCGGCAATTGAGCTCAGCGCCACTTCAAACAACAAAAACCGCGCCCCGGCCGGCGCGGTTTTTTGTGCGCTGAGCATCCCTGCCCTTTTGTCGCCGTTTCCGCCGTGTTCAGTGACGTCAGGGGATGGTTACGGGGTCTTAAGGGTTCAGGTTTAACCCTTTGGGGTCAGGGTGCGGGCCGTCAAGGCCCACCTATTGTTTGCGTCGCACGGGGGAAGTTCGTGGCGTTCAGCCGCTCCAACGTTATGGGCCGCTCAGGGATTGCGGCAGCCATCGCCGCATTGGCGCTGGCCGCTAGTCTGTCGACAGATGCCATCACTGCTGCCGGCTCAGGCGATCGCACGATCTCGTTCTACCACATCCACACCCAGGAACGACTGACCGTCACCTACAAAAAGGGCGGCGCCTACATTCCCGAGGCCATGAAACAGATCGATTGGATCATGCGCGACTGGCGCAAGAACGACGCGATCAAGATGGATGCAGGCACTATCGATCTCGCCTGGGAAATGCACCAGGAACTCGGCTCGAAGGAACCGATCAGCATCATCAGCGGCTATCGCTCGCAATCGACGAACTCGATGCTGCGCCGGACCGTCGGCGGTCAGGCGAGCAAGAGCCAGCACATCACCGGCAAGGCGATCGACATTGCCTTTCCCGACGTGACGCTGAAACGCATGCGCTATTCCGCACTCGTGCGCGAACGCGGCGGCGTCGGCTATTACCCGACATCGGGCATTCCGTTTGTCCACCTCGATACCGCGCGCGTGCGCTCGTGGCCGCGCCTGCCGCGCTATGAACTCGCCCTGGTGTTCCCCGAAGGCCGCTCAAAGCATCAACCAGCCGAAGGCGGATCGATCACGCCGGCCGACGTCAGAACCGCGCAATCGAGATATCGCGACCTCGCGGTTCAGGTCGCCGAGTTTCATGACATCCGCCGCGGCGTGAAGGCGCCGACGCTGGTCGCGTCCGCATCGCCTGCGCTGCCTGCCGCCGAGGCGCCGCGCAAGACCACTTTCACAGTCGCCTCGCTGACCGATGCGGGCCCGAAGGCCGTGACGCCGCCGCGCAAAATTGACCTGAAATGGGAAACCTTGAAGCAGGCTGCCGAACCAAAACGTCCGGCCGATATCGCCGCCGCGCCGAAACAGGTTGCGTCTCTCGGCGCCCAGCCAGACCTCGCAAAACCGAAACTTGTCACAGAGCCGAAACTCGTGGACCGGTCGTCTAAGTTTACGCCGTCGCCAACCAAGGCTGAGCGTAGCAAGCTCGACGCGCTCGTGCTCGCTGCAGCCAACATGCCGCTGCCGAAGCTCGTCAAGGGCCCGGCACCGGCCGTTCGGCCGCAGAAGGCCATGGCCGCCGTCGCAGCGAAGGTCGAAGGCGCGACGCCGCAACTCGCTGGTCCACAAGTCGCGAGCCTTGCGCCTGAGACATCGGCGACAAGCATCACCGATATGAGCCCCGACAGTCTCGGCAATGGCTGGGTGCAGGCGCCAGCGTTCGACGAGGACCACCCGGAAGAATTGGCCTATCGTCCATTCCCATTGTCACCGCTGCTGACGGAGACGGCGTCTGCGCATGCGCCTGAGCTCGTCGGACTTCAGCACCCCGACGTCGCCGCGACTCTCGACGTGATCGACGATGTCGGTGCCGTCATGCCGATGAAATTCCGGCCCGGCCAGCAGGTGGCGCAGGTCATGTGGGCGCAGCAGTTCCAGGGCAAGGCCGTGCACCTCGAAGCGCTGACCGAAATCGACAACAGCCGCTTGCCGGCCGGTATCGAAAGCCGCCCGGTCAAGACGAGCGCGCGTTAAATCGTCAGCCGGACATCATTGCGGCGCCGCGCTTGAGGCTTGTCTGCCCAGCGGCAGCGACGAGCGCGCCGAGGGCCTTGAAATCTTCGCCCCGTGGGCTCGACCGCCGCCACGCCAGCCCAAGTGACCGCGCAGGCTCAGGATCGGTAAAGCGGATCACCTTGATTTCGCGATTGCGGCCCTCAACGCCAAGGCAAATCTCCGGCAGCAGCGTGATCCCGAGCCCGGCAGACACCATCTCGACAATCGTCGATAGGCTTGAGGCACCGAAGGTGTTGACGGCATCGACCTGCTGTAAACTGCAGTACGTCAGCGCCTGATCGCGCAGGCAGTGGCCCTCTTCGAGCAGCAGCAGGTGATCGCTCTCGACCAGTTCTTTCGTGGCGCGCACTTTGCCTGTCAGCTTTTTCGACTTCGGCAACGCCAGCAAAAACCGGTCCTGAAAAATTGCCATGGTCTCGATGTCGGGATGCTTCAGCGGCAAGGCCAGAAGCAACACGTCGAGCTTGCCTTCAACCAGCTCGTCGGTCAGCGGCTGCGTCTGCGTTTCGCGCACATGCAGTTCGAGATCGGGATACGTCTCGCGCAGCAGCGGTAGCAACGGCGGCAGCAGATAAGGTGCAACCGACGGGATGACACCGAGCCGCAGCGTGCCCGACAGAACACCCGTCGACTGCTTGGCGTAGTCGATGAGATCACGCACGTCATTGAGCAGCCGTTGCGACCGCGCAGCGATTTCCTGCCCCTTCGGCGTCAGCTTGATGCCCGACCGCGTGCGCTCGACAAGGGCAATCCCGAGTGACGCTTCAAGTTCCTGGATCTGCATCGACAGCGCCGGCTGCGTCACTGAACAAGCTTCCGCCGCGCGGCCAAAATGATGCTCGCGCGCCAGCGCGTCGAAGTAGCGGAGCTGCTTGAGGGTGACGTGGGTCATCAGCTACTCTTATCACAACGCACGAGCAATACGATTAGAACTTATCTAACTGAGTGTCTAGACCATCGTTCAGTTCGATTTCAAGGATCCGTTTCCCATGACCAAGCCTATCCTGACGACGACCGCCGGCGCGCCGGTCAGCGACAACCAGAATTCAGAGACCGCCGGGCCGCGCGGGCCGCTGCTGATGCAGGACTACAGGCTGCTCGAAAAACTTGCCCACCAGAACCGCGAGCGCATCCCCGAGCGCACGGTGCACGCCAAGGGATGGGGCGCCCATGGCACGTTGACGATAACCCACGATATTTCCAAATATTCGCGCGCCAAGCTTTTCTCGAGTATCGGCAAAAAGACAGACATGCTCGCCCGCTTTTCAACCGTTGCAGGCGAAGCCGGCGCGGCGGACGCCGAGCGCGACGTGCGCGGGTTCTCGCTGAAATTCTACACCGAGGAAGGCAACTGGGATCTCGTTGGCAACAACACGCCCGTGTTCTTCGTCCGTGACGCCTACAAGTTCCCGGATTTCATCCACACCCAAAAGCGTCACCCGCGCACCAACCTGCGCTCGCCGACGGCGATGTGGGATTTCTGGTCGCTAAGCCCTGAAAGCCTGCATCAGGTGACAATCCTGATGTCGGATCGCGGTCTGCCGACGGACGTGCGCCATATCAATGGCTATGGCTCGCATACGTTCTCGTTCCTGAACGCGGCGAACGAGCGCTTCTGGGTCAAATTCCACTTCAAAACCCTGCAAGGCCACAAGCACTGGACCAACGCTGAGTCAGTGAACGTCGTCGGCAAATCGCGCGAGACGACGCAGGAAGACCTGTTCTCGGCAATCGAAAAGGGTGACTTCCCAAAGTGGAAGATGCAGGTGCAGATCATGCCGGAGGCTGACACTGATAAGCACTGGTACAACCCCTTCGACCTGACAAAAGTCTGGCCGCACGGCGATTACCCGCTGATCGACGTCGGCGTGTTCGAATTGAACCGCAACGCCGGCAACTATTTCGCCGAGATCGAGCAAGCCGCGTTTTCGCCGTCGAACATCGTACCCGGCATCGGCTTCTCGCCCGACAAGATGCTGCAAGCGCGCATCTTCTCGTATGCCGACGCCCACCGCTACCGGCTCGGCACGAACTACGAAGCGCTCCCCGTCAACGCGCCGAAGTGCCCGGTTCACAACTATCACAAAGACGGGCCGATGCGGTTCGTCTCAAACAACGCGCCGGTTGACGCTTACTACGAGCCGAATTCTTTCGGTGGTCCGGTTGAGAACCAGGCTTTGGCAGAGCCGCCGCTGAAGATTTCCGGCAATGGCGATCGCTTCAATCATCGCGACGGCAACGACGATTATCGCCAGCCCGGCGATCTGTTCCGCCTGCTGTCGAAGGATGGCCAGGAGCGGCTTTGCGACAACATCCGCGATGCCATGCAGGGCGTGCCGGTGGATATCGTCAAGCGTCAGGTCGCGCACTTCTACAAGTGCGATCCCGCCTACGGTCGCGGCGTTGCAACCCGCATGGGCCTTGCCGGCAGCGATTTCAATTTCGCGAATGCGGCGGAGTAGGGCATTTCACCACGTCCTATGAAACCCATAGCGCCCCGGCCGAGCGCCGACTCGTCCGGGGCGATCTCTGTTTCAACGCTTACTCCGCCGCGATCATCGCATCGGCAGCCGCTGAGCGGCCCGTACTATCGTCCAGCATGCCGAGCGCGTGCATGTAAACTTCGAGCACGCTTTCTTCTTCCTGGCGTTCTTCCTGGCTCTTTTTGCGCAACCGCACGATCTGGCGCAGCGCCTTGACATCGAATCCAACGGCCTTGGCCTCGAGATATTTGTCGCGGACATCGCTCGCCAGTTGTTTCTTTTCTTCTTCCAGCCGTTCGATCTGCTCGACGAACTGGCGAAGCTGCTTTTGTGCCGACGCCTGAAGCGTGCTCATGCCATAACCCCCTGTGACTTACGAACTTGAAGGGCGACGCTAGCGGCGCACGCCAACCTGAGCAACCAACGCGCACCCGCAATCCATAGGGATAACGCGCGGACTTCGCTTGACGGCGCGCATTGCCGCGTTGAGTCGGGGCGCGCCGCGCCACACGGATGCCCTGCGCGGTTTGGAACACTCCTCCGCAGGCACGGCTTTTGGCATAAGGGCGCCGAACTCCCACCCAAGGCACATGCCCACATGATCCGGCTCGACAGCATCAGCAAACAGAACGGCCACCAGATCGTCTTCATCGAGGCGTCAGCCGCCCTCAATCGCGGCGAGAAGATCGGTCTCGTTGGTCCCAATGGCGCGGGCAAGACGACGCTATTTCGTCTCATCACGGGTGAAGATCAACCCGACGAGGGCCAAGTGTCCGTCGATCGCGGCATCTCAATCGGCTATTTCAGCCAGGACGTCGGCGATATGCGCGGCCGCAGCGCGGTTGCCGAAGTCATGAATGGCGCCGGCCCCGTAAGCACCATCGCCGCTGAGCTGGCAGACCTCGAGGCCGCCATGGCCGATCCCGATCAGGCCGCCGCGATGGACACCATCGTCGAACGCTACGGCGAAGCGCAGAGCCGCTTTGAGGAACTGGGCGGCTACGCGCTCGAAGGCAAGGCGCGCGAAGTGCTTTCCGGCCTCAGCTTCTCCCCTGACATGATGGACGGCGATGTCGGCACGCTATCAGGCGGGTGGAAGATGCGCGTCGCGCTGGCCCGCATTCTGCTGATGCGTCCTGATGTCATGCTGCTGGACGAGCCGAGCAACCACTTGGATCTCGAAAGCCTGATCTGGCTCGAGGCGTTTCTCAATGGCTATGAGGGCGCGCTGATGATGACGTCGCATGATCGCGAATTCATGGACCGCATTGTCACCAAGATCGTCGAGATCGACGGCGGCACGCTCACGGCCTACGCCGGCGACTATGAATTTTACATGCAGCAGCGCGCGCTTTCTGAAAAACAGCAGCAGGCCCAGTTCGATCGCCAGCAGGCGATGCTTGCCAAAGAACTCAAGTTCATCGAGCGCTTCAAGGCGCGCGCGTCGCACGCAGCCCAGGTGCAAAGCCGCGTCAAGAGCCTGGAAAAGATCGAACGCGTCGAGCCGCCGAAGCGCCGCCAGACGATCGTGTTTGAGTTTCCCGACGCCCCGCGCTCGGGTGAAGACGTCGCAACCCTCAAGAACGTGCACAAGCGCTACGGCCAGCGCCGCATCTACGAAGGGCTGACGTTCCAGGTCCGCCGCCGCGAGCGTTGGTGCGTGATGGGCGTCAACGGCGCCGGCAAATCGACGCTGCTCAAGCTGATCGCCGGCTCCACCAAGCCCGACGATGGCACGGTCGCGCTCGGCGCCAGCGTGAAAATGGGCTATTTCGCGCAGCACGCCATGGATTTGCTCGATGGCGGGCAGACGGTTTTCCAGTCCCTCGAATACGCGTTTCCCCAGGCCGGCCAGGGCTCCCTGCGTTCACTCGCAGGCTGCTTCGGGTTTTCCGGCGACGATGTCGAAAAGCGATGCCGCGTGCTCTCAGGCGGCGAGAAGGCGCGCCTTGTGATGGCAAAAATGCTGTTCGACCCGCCGAACTTTCTGGTCCTCGACGAACCAACCAACCATCTCGACGTGATGACCAAGGAGATGCTGATTACTGCACTCGCCAGTTACGAGGGCGCCATGCTGTTCGTCTCACACGACCGGCACTTCCTCGCCGCGCTCTCAAACCGGGTTCTGGAATTGACGCCTGACGGCATCCATCAGTACGGCGGCGGCTACACCGAATACGTCGAACGCACCGGCCACGAAGCGCCGGGCCTGCATCCGTGAGTCCTGCATCCGTGAGTTTGGTTACGCGAAAGCGCCGAACAAAAAATCCAATAAAAAAGGCGGCTAAGCGTTGCTGCGCTTCTGCCACCTACAATTCTCACCGTACAAATAACCTAGCACACCAGCGATGCGCTGGCCAGTATTTTCTATGGTTAGCGCTAAAATGAAGGTTCGTTTTGTTTGCGATGACCACCCGCGTACTGAGCCTGAATACGCGCAAAACCCGCCATCGACTTTCAAGCCCGCTCGCTTAGTTGCGCGATAGCGAGCTGACGATCAATGGCTGGCCGGTAAAGGCTGCGGCGTGAATGTGAGGTGAGCGGAGGCCGGTATGAACCCGGCCTTCGCTTTTTTTTCCAGTTCTTTGCAGAGCCGGTCGGCTATTAGGACTTGCCGCACTTGTTGAAGTCAGGGCGGTTGGGCGCGCAGAAACTCCCGCCGTAGGGGCCCGCCAGCGACTTACCATTGAACCTCGCCTTGACTATCTTAGATTTGGTGATGTCCAGGCGCGAATTCGGACAATTCGACTTCGCGGCTGCGATGCAAGCCGCTTCCGTTGAGCCGACCTCATCCTTGTCGCATGACTTCGAGCCACCGCACTTGCTGTAGGATTCGCCCTCTTTGCCCGGGCAGGCGGTGCGGTTGATATTGACTACGCAATCGGCGAATGCGTTTGATGCAAACGATAGGCCGAACAAAGCTGCGAGTATGATAGACTTGTTCATGAGCGTTCCTCTTTCTTACCAACTACGTAGGAGCCGCTGGTTCCGCCTTTGCCTCCCCGCAAGCCCGCGCACGCTTCTGCGAAACTGACATTACAAACAGATGACACGACGAGCGGACCATTCGACCTTGGCCCCGCGCGCCCACGTCTGGAGCATCAGCGGTCGGGCGGACTAGCAGCTCGGCAGATGACTTACTGGTCATCAAGGCCGTGAAGATCGCGCTCTCGAAGACATCCGTCACCTTCTGACGCGGCACAGGAGCGATCTCGAAATTGCGTCAACGATCGGCAAGGGCTCGACGTTTCTGTGAACCAGGATCGGGTGGGCGCGCTCTAAGAGTGCACCGCGCCCGGTCACTCAGCTAAACCGTCACAAAAGCTTTGTTCGGGTTGGCTAGAAGCGGCGGCGTGCGCACAAAATGGCTGGAAATAAGGCGCTCCCCGGTCACAACCTGTTTAAGTCTCAGAGGCCCCATGACACCCAGTATCAAGAATTGCCTGACCTTGGCTGCAATCGCAGTCGCGGCCACCTCGGCTCTCTCGACCGCGGCGTTCGCGCGCGACCAAATCCGCGCCGTTGGCTCGTCGACAGTCTACCCTTTTACGACCGCGGTCGCCGAGCAGTTCGGCAAGGCGGGCGGCGGCAAAACGCCGGTCGTGGAATCGACCGGCACGGGCGGCGGCTTCAAACTGTTCTGCTCCGGTGTCGGTGAGGCAACTCCCGACATCGCAAACGCCTCGCGTCCGATGAAGAAGGCCGAATTCGAGGACTGCCAGAAGAACGGCGTCAAGGACATCGTCGAGATCAAGTTCGGTCTTGACGGCATTGTAATCGCCAACTCCAAAAACGGCCCCGAGCTCAACCTGACGCAGGAGGAGCTCTTCCTGTCCCTGGCCAAGGAAATTCATGACGAGAACTTGAACTCCATCCCGAACCCGCACAAGACTTGGCAAAGCGTCGATCCGTTGCTCCCCGATATCAAGATCGAGGTTCTCGGCCCCCCGCCGACCTCAGGCACGCGCGACGCGTTCCTTGAACTCATCATGGAAAAGGGCGCCAAGGGGTTCGGCGCGCTCAGGGAAATGAAGGACGCAGACGAGAAAAACGGCACCAAGAACTACGAAAAAGTTTGGAAGTCTCTCCGCGAGGACGGCGCCTACATCGACGCCGGCGAGAACGACAACCTGATCGTTCAGAAGATCGAGGCCAACCCGAACGCTGTCGGCGTCTTCGGCTTCTCGTTTCTCGAAGAGAACAAGGCAAAGATCAAGAGCATCCTCGTCGGCGGCATTCCAGCCACCTACGAGGCCATCGCAAACGGCACTTATCCCGGCTCGCGCGCGCTCTTCATCTACGTGAAGAAGGCCCATGTCGGCGTCATTCCCGGTCTTAAGGAGTTGCTTGCCGAGTACGTCTCGCCCAAGACGATCGGTGAAGACGGCTACCTCGTTAGTAAGGGCCTGATCGCGTTGCCCAAGGAAGACATCGAGAAAACGGCGAAGATGGCTACCGAACTCACCGCGATGGCTGCCCCGGAGAAGTAAGACACGAGGTTGCGCATGACGCGCGGCTATCCGGTTCGATGAGTTGCGAGGTCGAGGTGGTGTCTTCTTCTGTGCCGGTGTCGGACACATCGTGAAGAGCTTCAGTTCGACTTCGCCTTCGTCGGCGGCGTGATGTATGTAGACGACGAAATTGGCGCCGGAGCGATTTTCGGGTTCGCCGTGATCGCCCCCCCCGCTACTCCTCCCCCCGCCCCTCAAACTTCTCCAGCGCTTCAGCGCTCGCATCCTTCTGATACTTCGCCTGCCAGTCCTTGTACGGCTCGCCGTAGACGATCTCGCGCGCCTCGTCCTTCGACAGCGCTAAGCCCTTCGCCACTGCTGCATCCACTATCCAATTCGAAAGACAGTTCCGGCAGAAGCCGGCGAGGTTCATCATGTCGATGTTCTGGACGTCCGTTCGCCCGCGCAGGTGATCGCGAAGGCGCCGGAACGCCGCCGCTTCCAGTTCGAGCGTCGTCTGGGGATCGAAGGTTTTCAATACTGTCTCCGTGAATAGCACCAGACCAACTGTCATCCCGGCATTTATGGCCGGGATCCATGGGTCAACACACTCAACGCGCTCAGTTTGGCACGATCGATCCCGGGAACAAGCCCCGGGATGACATCGTGGGTGCAGCGGCCAAGACTCCTGCGGCCATCGCAACCTTGACGGGCGGACGGCGAATGCGCAAACCAGCAGCTGGGACTTTAGCCGAGCCAGGATAGAACTATGTCTGACGGGACCAACGCGGCTCAGCGCCAAATACTGACCGCGCTTTACACCGCCGCCCACACGACCGCGCACCCATCGACGTGCCTGCCGCCCCACCTGCCGCCCGTGCCCGCCAATGGCCGCATCATCATCATTGGCGGCGGCAAGGGATCGGCCGCCATGGCGGTCGCCACCGAGAGCCACTACATCGCGGCTGGCCAGCGCGCTATAATCTCAGGATTGATTTCGACGCGCCACGGCTTCGGGCTGCCGACCGAAATCATCGAGATATTGGAAGCCGGACATCCGGTTCCCGATGCCAACTCGATTGAAGGCGCCAAGCGCGCCATTGCACTTGCAAAAAGTGCAGGTCCGAACGACCTCGTGTTGTGCCTGCTCTCGGGCGGCGCCTCCGCCATCTGGTCGGCGCCGGTCGCAGGCGTCAGCTTTGAAGCCAAGCAGCAATTGACCAAACAGCTTTTGAAATCCGGCGCGCCGATATCGGAAATGAATTGCGTGCGCAAGCACCTGTCGCAAATCAAAGGCGGCAAGCTCGCCGCCGCCGTACACCCCGCCCGCCTGCTGACACTCGCCATTTCCGACGTGCCGGGCGATCATCCCGATGAAATCGGCTCCGGCCCGACAGTTGCCGACCGCTCGACCCTGACTGATGCCCGCGCTGTGCTGGCGAAGTGGAAGATCACAGCCTCGCCCGAAATTGCGTCGGCGCTCAACGACGCCCACAACGAAACTCTGAAAGCCGGAGATCCGAGCCTCGCGTCATCGACTTATAAAATCGTCGCGGCGCCGAAGGCTTCGATTGAAGCGGCCGCAAAAATCGCCCGCGCCAAGGGCTACCGCGTCGAAATTCTCGGCGACAGTCTCGAAGGCGAAGCCCGCGAGGTCGCGCGCGCGCATGCTGGCCTAGCGCTCGACGCCAAACGCCGCGGAGAAAAGCTCGCCATTATGTCCGGCGGTGAATTGACCGTGACCGTCAAAGGCGACGGCTCGGGCGGCCCCAACCAGGAATATGCCCTCAGCCTTGCGATTGCCCTCAACGGCGCAACAGGCATCTTTGGACTTGCAGGTGATACCGACGGCATCGACGGCGGCGGCGGCAACGCCGGCGATCCGGCCGGCGCCACCGTTTTCCCCGACACACTAAGCCGCGCAAGCGCTGTAAATCTCAATGCCGCCAACTTCCTGGAGAACAACGATTCATCGGGGTACTTTCGTCGCATCGGCGATCTCATTTTATGCGGGCCCACCCAAACCAACGTCAATGATTTCCGCGTCATTCTCATCGATTGAAGGTGCTCGCCCACAGCGGTACCGACCGCGCGAGACAGATATACTGCCTTAGCTATATGATTTGCTTTCAGGAGAAACTGGCGTGAGCCAACGTCACTTTCAAACGTCCCTTCGTGGGGCAATCGCCGCTGCCGCGGCTATCATCATCACGGCGCCGGATGCCCGCGCCGACTTGAAACTGTGCAACTCGACCGCCAGCCGCATCGGCGTCGCCATCGGCTATCAGGACAACACCGGCTGGGCCACCGAAGGCTGGTGGAACGTCGCCTCTCAAACCTGCGAAACGCTGCTCAAGGGCGCCGTGCCAAGCCGCTTTGTTTATGTGCACGCCGTCGACTATGATCGCGGTGGCGAGTGGGGCGGCAAAAACGACATGTGCACGGCGGAGAAGTCCTTTGCCATCCGGGGGGTTCAGGATTGCCCCAAACGCGGATATAAGCGCTCGGGGTTTTTCGAAGTGGACACCGGGGAGGCGAAGGAATGGACCATTCGCCTGACCGACCCTGACGGCCAAGGAAAACAAGAAAAATGAGACGCAACCGGCGGGTCAAGATCGTCGCGACGCTTGGACCCGCGTCTGCTGCCCCCGAAATGGTCGAGAGACTGTTTCTGGCCGGCGTCGATGTCTTCCGCATCAACATGAGTCATTCGACCCATGACGGCGCCAAGACGCTGTACAACACAGTCCGCGCCTGCGCTGCCCGCCATCGCCATCCGATCGGCATCCTCGCCGATCTACAGGGCCCGAAATTCCGCATCGGTGAATTCCACACCGGCCGCGTGCAAATTCCGGGCAAGTCGATTTTCCGCTTCGACCGCGACGAGACGCTGGGAAGCGTCGAGCGCGTGTTCCTGCCGCATCCGCAGATTTTCGAAGCCATCGAGCCGGGGCATCATCTGGTGCTGGACGACGGCAAATTGCGCATGCGCGTTATTGAGGCCAGCAACGTCCAGATCGTCGCCGAAGTGACCACGGGCGGCATGCTGGCGTCGCGCAAGGGTATTTCGATGCCCGACACGCTGCTCGCGATTTCTCCGCTCACCGAGAAGGACCGCAACGACCTCGCCCATGCGTTGAAGCTCGGCGTCGATTGGGTGGCGTTGTCGTTCGTGCAGCGGGCCGAAGATTTGCACGAGGTCAGAAAGCTGATCGGCACGCGCGCCGCGATCCTGTCGAAAATCGAAAAGCCGTCTGCCGTCGCCGACCTCGAAGACGTCATCGCGGCCTCCGACGCCATCATGGTGGCGCGCGGCGATCTCGGCGTCGAAATGCCGGTCGAGAAGGTGCCGGGCATCCAGAAGCGTATCACCCGGCTGTCGCGCGCCGCCGGTAAGCCGGTCATCGTCGCGACGCAGATGCTGGAATCGATGATTTCATCGCCGATGCCGACGCGGGCCGAAGTTTCCGACGTCGCCACCGCCGTGTTCGACGGGGCGGACGCCATCATGCTGTCGGCCGAAAGCGCGGTCGGACAGTACCCGGTCGAAGCTATCCAGATGATGGACAGCATCGCCATCGAGGTCGAGCACGATCCGGTTTACGAAGCGATCCTTTACGCGACCCAGACCGAACCGCAGCCGACGGGCGCCGACGCGATCGCTGCCGCAGCATCCGCCATTGCGGACACCGTGCAGCTCGGCGCCATTGTCTGCTACACGGCGACGGGCTCGACCGTGCTGCGCGTCACACGCGAGCGGCCGGGCATCCCCGTCATTGGCCTGACGCCCGTTGAATCGACGGCCCGTCGTTTGTCGCTGGTCTGGGGCGTGCAATCGAT
>JANNSR010000022.1:0-2647 GCA_031402935.1 Hyphomicrobium sp.
GTCATGGTCATAGGGAACTCCTGTCTAGGCGTAACCATAGCACAGAACACTGGTGCAACGGTAGGACGTTGAAGCGGCTGGATATTGCGTGGCGGGGTTGGGGAACTGATTTCCGTGCTCTTAACGCCGCGATGCTAGCACAGCCGCCCCACGGGCCAGCCCTGATCGTTCTGGCCAGATCAACGTTTACGATTGCGTCCCTCAGATCAGAGTTGACTGTTTGGCAATTCAAAATGCAGATGACTTAGTTGTACTGAGTCACTTTGTCATCGCCGCCGTTCGCAGCGAATCAGCGATGTGTCCGATTCGCTTCGAGGGAGATGCGGATGGACAGGCAACGGTCGGACGAAAGCGCGCAGCGTTTTTCGGCTTATCTGGACGAACTCGCAAGCGTGATCGGCCATGCGGCACGGGTCGGGCCGATGCGGGACTATTGCACCGGACTTTTGCTGCCGGGCGAGCGCAAGAGCGTTGAGCCGATGGCGGCGGCGACGGCGCCGGGGCAGACCAGCGCGCAGCATCAATCGCTGCTGCACTTCATCGCGCAAGGCGCGTGGTCCGACGCGGCGGTGCTCGGCAAAGTACGCGAGGTCGTACTGCCGCGCATCGAGAGCCACGGTGCCATCGAGGCGTGGATCGTCGATGATACCGGTTTTCCAAAATACGGCGAGCATTCGGTGGGCGTGTCGCATCAATATTGCGGTCAGGTCGGCAAACAGACGAATTGCCAGATCGCCGTTTCCCTTTCGCTCGCCAATCATCATGCCAGTCTTCCCGTCGCTTATCGGCTGTATCTGACCGAGGGCTGGGCCAAAGATGCGTTAAAGCGGAAGACTGCGGGTATTCCAGAGGATGTCGAATTTGCAACCAAGCCGAAAATGGCGCTCAGGCAAATCGAATGGGCTTGTAAAACCGGCCTCCCTCGCGGCGTTGTGCTGATGGATGGTGCCTACGGATCGGACTTGTCTTTTCGAAAACGCATGACGGAACTGGAACTCACATATTCCGTGGCGGTGCGGGACCGGACGCTGGTCGCGAAGGCTGCGCCGGATGCCGAACCAGTGGGTGCCGCCGCTCTCGCGAAAAGCCTGCCGCAGCGCGGTTGGCGCAAGATCGTGTGGCGCGACGGCACGAATACGCCGCTCAAGTCGCGCTTCCAGCGCGTGCGCGTCCGCGCGGCCGGAGACGGCACTGGCGACAGCGAGCCCGTCGAATGGTTGCTGATCGAATGGCCGAAAGATGCAAAAGAGCCGACGAAATTCTGGCTTTCGACGCTGCCGGAATCAATGACCCTCAATCGTATGGTCGATATTACAATGATGCGTTGGAGGATTGAGCGAGATTATCACGATCTGAAACAGGAAGTCGGTCTCGGACATTTCGAGGGGCGAGGTTGGCGAGGATTTCATCACCACGCCACGATGTGCATCGCTGCTTACGGATTTCTCGTCTCCGAAAGAGGCGCTTTTCCCCCCTCAGGATCTCGATCCAGGCGTGTCATCGAAGGATTTGCCGTTCCCGAGAGTTATCGACCCAGAGGATCCCCCGCTTCGGCCTGAGCGGCATGTCCAGAACTCGATAGCGACGCTGCGGCGTCGTCTTGATGTCGGCATCGTCACGCGATTGTCACGCTGCCCGTGCTGCGCGAGGCCGATGCAGACAGTCTCGCGACGCGCCAATTTGTGACACAGTACAATTAGTCGAAGCGTTCTTGGACGACATGCACCAGTTGACCGGCCTGTGCTATCGAGATTTGCGAAAAAAGCGTCATTGTAAAGCTCTGCTGAGGGTTCCAGACGCCGGCCCGCACGGCCTGCGCCACACGCACGGGGGCCGGCGTCCGGAAGCCGCAACAATTGTGGCCGCCAGCTTGACGTCCGCTTGGGAGCGCAGCAAGGTGCACCGCTTTCGACCGCACCGGCTCACTCGCGTCGGCGTCGCATTGTTCGGCGTGTCGGTGGCAGCGGCTAGAGCTTGAGAATTCTGAAAAGAATGGTTGGCGGACAAGGTAAGAGGCCAATGAGCACGCCACATGGCTCGTCTACCGGGCATGCATATAGTGGAGCGGATTGGCTCGACACGCATTTCCAATCGGCGCAAGCGGAATACCAAGAGGGGCTGAAGTTCGTCGGCATCGAGCCCGGATGGAAAGTACTCGACGCTGGATGCGGAGGCGGCAGCTTCCTTCCGCTCATATGCGCCGAGGCCGGCGCCACGGGCGGCGCAACCGGTCTCGACCTTGCCCCAGAAAACATCTCGCGCATCGAAGACTTGGTACGGATTGGCCGGCTGCCGCCTCAGTGCGATGGTCGCGTCGGCAGCATCCTGGACATCCCTTTCGATGACAATACGTTCGACTGCGCCTGGTCGGCCAACGTCACGCAGTACTTGACGGAGGACGAATGCGAAAAAGCGATAGCCGAGCTGAAACGCGTAGTCAGGCCAGGTGGAACGATCGCGCTCAAGGACTTCGACGACACCCAGGTGCAACTGCTTCCCATGGAGCCGGGCACCATCAGCCGCCTTTTCGAGTTGCGCAGAAAGCGGGACCAGCGTGACGGGCTCCTTGGAACGACTTGCGGAGTTTCTCTCGCTTCCAGGCTGCGACGCGCGGAGTTTGAGAGCATTCGGCGGCGCGGTTGGCTCG
>JANNSR010000023.1:0-3640 GCA_031402935.1 Hyphomicrobium sp.
GTCGGCAAAACAGAAATGACCAAGGAGATCGCCGGGTACAATTTCGACGACGACACGGCGCTGATCCGCGTCGACATGTCGGAATACATGGAGAAGCATTCGGTCGCCCGCCTCATCGGCGCGCCGCCGGGTTATGTCGGCTACGAGGAAGGCGGCTCCTTGACCGAAGCCGTGCGCCGCCGCCCGTATCAGATCGTGCTGTTTGATGAAATCGAGAAGGCGCACCCGGACGTCTTCAACGTGCTGCTTCAAGTCCTCGACGACGGGCGCTTGACGGACGGCCAGGGCCGCACGGTCGATTTCAAGAATACGATCATCATTCTGACGTCGAACATCGGCGCGCAGTATCTCGTCGAGCAGAAAGAGGGCGAGGATACTGAAGCTGTGCGCGACGAGGTGATGGCTGAGGTGCGCTCCCGCTTCCGGCCCGAGTTCCTGAACCGCTTGGACGAGATCATCCTGTTCCACCGGTTGCTGCGGGCCGATATGGGCAAAATCGTCGATATCCAGATGACGCGGTTGAGCAAGCTGCTGGCCGATCGCAAAATCGAAATTACGCTCGACGATGCGGCGCGGAGCTGGCTGGCCAACCGCGGCTATGACGCGGCCTATGGCGCGCGGCCCTTGAAGCGCGTGATCCAGCGCCACGTCCAAGACCCGCTCGCCGAGCAGATTTTGGCCGGCGGCGTCAAGGACGGCGACACGGTTCGCGTCTCTGTCCGCGACGGCGAGTTGACGATCAACGGCTGGCCGGTGAAGGCGGCGGCTTAATTGTTGGTCCCCGGCGACTCCCCTCCGGGGAGCCGGCCGCCGGGGACGGAGCACCTGCGCTTCCGGCCGGCTCGACGAAGGAAAGTCGGAAGCGCCAATTAAAGACGCTACCCCGCTGGCGCCCTCACGCCGCACTTTTCCATCGGCTGCGCGGTTGTCGACCAGCGATCCTTGGTGACGGTAACGACGTAGCGGCGGCAATCGCTTGGCGCGCCCTGCACGAAGCGAACCTCAAAACTTGCGCGCTTCGGTTTCGGCTTCGGCTCGCGCGGCCAGGAGAACACGCCGCTATCGGGTGTCTCGGCCAAAGCGGTTTTGATAGCGATGCCGGCGTTGCGGAAGTCAGTGTCCGACATCCGCGCCAGCAACCCCGGCGATAACCCTGGATGCAGGCCGTTCGCCATGGCGCGGGTCTGGAACTTGTCCGCGGCATCGACGCGCGGCGGCGGCAGCCGCTCGACCACGGTTGATGCGTCAGTTGCCTCCGCATCTGTGCCGTCCGCCGCCGGCACTTGCGCATCGGCCGCTGCCGTCACTTCTGTCATTTCCGTCACCGGCGGCGCGGGCGTACCGGCATCGATGCCAGGCGCGTCGGCGATGTCGCGCGTTTCGATCTGTTGCGGCGCAGGGGGCGGCGCGGTGATGGTGGGCGGCACCAAAGCCGCGAGCGGATCGGCTGGTCCCGTCGCGCCAGGCTGCAAAGTGGATGACACAGTTGCGAGACGATCTGGAACCCAACCCTCCCACGCTGGCTTGGTCTTGAGCAGCGCGAAGCCAGTTGCTGAAAGCACGAGGATTACGATGGCTGCTGGCAGCATCGTGCTGCCGCGTGCAGCCGAACTTGGCGCACAGATTGGTTCGCCGCGTGTCAGTTGGTCGCCGGCCGCGACGTCGTTATCGAACGCGTCCTCGAACTCGAAATCGAAATCGCGGTAGGGATTGAAGTTCTCTTGAGACTGCTCGGCGCGCGCGGACATGACATACCCCAGTATCAACTGTCTGTTCCCGCGCCTGCATCTGCATCGCAAGACTCTGGACAAAAAATGGCGACGCGCGGATTTTGCCTTATGCAATCCGCCAGTATAACTGCGGCGCGATCAGCGGCTTGGCGGCGGTCGCAGGGGGCAAGAGGGGAAGGACGATGGCACTTGTGATCGCGCTCGGCGCCCTGATCTTTCTGATGCTGGCCGCCTACCGCGGCTACAGCGTGATCCTGTTCGCGCCGATTGCAGCCATGAGCGCGGTTTTTCTCACCGACCCCGCGGCGGTCGCGCCGGTCTTCACCGGCCTGTTCATGGAAAAGATGGCAGGCTTCGTGAAGCTCTATTTCCCCGTGTTCCTTCTGGGTGCGATCTTCGGCAAGGTGATCGAACTCTCGGGCTTCTCGCGCGCCATCGTGGCGGCGGCGATCAAACTTGTTGGGCGCGAGCGGGCAATTTTATCGATCGTGCTCGTTGCGGCGCTGCTGACCTATGGCGGCGTTTCACTGTTCGTGGTGGTGTTCGCGGTCTACCCGTTCGCAGCCGAGATGTTTCGCGAGGCGCAGATCCCGAAGCGGCTGATTCCGGCGACGATTGCGCTCGGCGCCTTTACGTTCACGATGGACGCGCTGCCGGGCACGCCGCAAATCCAGAACATTATCCCGACGACGTTTTTCAAGACCGATACGTGGGCAGCGCCAACACTCGGGGTTGCCGGTGCGCTGTTTATTCTGGCTTTGGGCCTGACATATCTCGAGTCGCGCCGAAGGGCTGCGCTCGCGGCAGGAGAATGCTACGGCGACGATCACATCAATGAACCGGAAGCGGTTGGTGCGGGATCCAACATTCACCCGGCAATTGCGATTCTGCCGTTACTCGTTGTCGGCATCGCCAACAAAGTTCTGACGTGGGTGATCGCACACGGCTACGACGCTTCCTACGATGCGGCGTTGACACCCGGCGCCAAGCCCGTTGTGGCCGATGTTGCAGCCATGACCGCGATCTGGGCCGTAGAGGGCGCGTTGCTGCTCGGCATTGCGACCGTGCTGCTGCTGGCTTGGGGACGCGTCGCCCGGCAGTTCGCGGACGGCACAAAGTCGGCCGTCAGTGGCGCACTGCTGGCCGCCATGAACACCGCTTCTGAATATGGCTTCGGCGCTGTGATTGCGGCGCTGCCCGGATTTCTAGTTATTGCCGATGCGCTGAAGGCGATCCCGAACCCGCTTGTCAATCAGGCAGTCACAGTCACGGCGCTGGCCGGCATCACCGGCTCGGCGTCCGGCGGCTTGAGCATCGCGCTTGCCGCGATGTCGGAGCGGTTTATCGCAGCGGCGAATGCGTCCGGCATTCCGCTTGAGGTGATGCATCGCGTCGCCGCTATGGCGTCGGGTGGCATGGATACGCTGCCGCACAACGGCGCGGTGATCACGCTGCTCGCGGTGACGGGCCTCACACACCGGCAATCGTACAAGGATATTTTTGCGATCACACTGATTAAGACGGCGGCGGTGTTCGTCGTGATTGCCGTCTACTACATGACGGGGTGGGTATGAGAACGATCTGTCATCCCGGGCAAGCGAGCGCGCGAGCGCAGACCCGGGATGACAGATCCCTACTTGTTCGCCGTCATGACCGGTGCGCGGCGCATGAGTTCCTCAATGCGGGCACGTTCCTTCTGGAATTCGGCGAGATCCTTGCCCTCAAGCTTGCGCTCGCGCGGCACCTGGATCGACATCGGGTCGACGAAGCGGCTGTTGACGAGCACCTCGAAATGCAAATGCGGGCCGGACGACAAGCCCGTGGACCCAACGAAGCCGATGACTTGGCCCTGGCGGACTTTCATGCCCGGCTCCAGGCCGCTCGCGAAGCGCGACAAGTGGCTGTAGGCC
>JANNSR010000024.1:0-24203 GCA_031402935.1 Hyphomicrobium sp.
GACCTGCGCGATAGTCGGACTTGTGGTGATCCACGGCTACATCTTTTTCAGAACCGGAGCGGTGTATCCATGCAATGCGTCCAGCAAGAGGATGCAGGAGGAGTACCCGTTTAGCTCTGAAGGATCGGGAATGGAGACCCAGCGCACGGATTGCTCTGGTTCCGGCTACGTATCAGCACACGAAGTTCTGCTGAGGATTTTTCCACGCGAAGTTGTGTTCAAACTCGAAACGGCGGAACGATGGGGCATGCTTGGCTGCTACGTCACCGCTGTATTGGGATGGCGAGTTGTTCCGCCGATCGCCAACTCGAAATCAAATTTGGGCAGCGTTTAGTCGTCGTTGAGTTCGTCGGGCGGCGGTTCGCGGTAGGACATGTCGGCACTATATATATGTATGCTGATGATTTCCAGGGGCGTCCGAGTATCCTAAAGTCTCGGACAGGCTGCAGTGCCATCATCAAGGCGTCCCGCCGAATGTCTGCTTCTGAAAATTGCTGAAATAGTTGGCGCTGCTGTCGGTTCCGGCCGCTCATGGACCAAAGCAGAACTGCGGCAACGTTGAATTGCATCGCGGACATTATTCCGCTTCCACACCGCTCAATAAAACACCAGCACGGCCACGCACCCGCCGATCAGCATGTAATAGAAAAACTGCCGCTCGCGGATCAGCAGCCACGTCACCGCGCGGCGCGGAACATCGGCCCAGTTGTAGCGCCCCAGCGTGCCGAGAAAGAGCCCCAGAACCATCCCGAGCAAGAGGCTGTCGAACTGCAGCTTTGTACCGCCGATCACCGTGCCGGTTGGTGCCCGCCCCGACAGCCACGGCAAAATCGCGACGATGGCGGCAGCCGTCAGCACGCCGAAAGCCAGCATCGAAAAGAAGGACAGCACTGTGCGCATGAAGGGCATGATCCGGGCCATTGCGTCAGCAGTCGAAGCCGTGGGCTCCGGCTGAACCCAACGCTACGCCTGCGAAGTAAATAATTTTTTAACCATGCCGGCTGCGCTCCGGAGCAAACCGCGCCAGCCACAAAATCACCAGCGTGCCGAGCCCCATCGCCACCGACACCGCCGCAACGAAGCCCTCAACCGGCGCGACCATCATCGCCGCGCCCGACAGCACGGGGCCGGCAATGGCGCCCACTTGATACATGATCAGAAACGCCGCGTTGGCCGCCGTCAGTTCGGCGGGCGCGACTTCGGTACCGATGACGACGAGGCCGATGGTGTAGAAGCCGAGGATAATGCCGCCGAGCAGGAACGCTACAACCGGACCGGAAACCGGCCCGCTCAGAGCCCACGGCAGCATCGCCGACAAAATCAGCATGGCAATAGTTAAGCCCGCGGTGATCGACACCCGCGACACCTTGTCGGCCAGCCAGCCGATGGCGAATTGCAAAACGATACCGCCCGCGGTCAACACGCTCAGCAGCCATAATCCCTGCGACTGATCGAGCCCGGCGGCGAGCGCCACGTTGGGGAGAAGCGAAAAATAACTCATCTCGGCAAAGCCGCCGAGCAGACCGCCGGCGAGGCCGATCGGCGCCAGCTTGAAGGCTGCAAACACGCTCGTCTCCTGATGCTGCATCAGGTCGGGCGCAAAGCGCGCCGCAAGGATGATCGGCACACAGGCCAGCGCCGTCCCGGCTGCCCCAACGATAAACGGGAAAACGCCCGAAATCCCCGAGATGCCAAGCAGAACCGGGCCCGTTAGAAAGCCGGTAAAAAACGAAATCGCGTAAATGGCGACGATACGGCCGCGCGAGGCTTCGTTCGTCACCGTGTTCATCCAGGTCTCGCCGACCAGCCACGGCAGTGCGAGGCCCGCGCTCATGACAAAACGGATGGCGATCCAGGCTTCAGGCGATTGAAACAGATACAGCGCAATGAACCCGGCCGCACCAATCAGGCATCCCAGCAGCATCGCTGGCACGGCGCCAAGGCGGGCCGCCAGCCGCGGCAGCAGCGGCAGAAACATCAGGATCGCCAGCGACGGCGCGGCGCCGGCTAAGCCGATGATCCAGTTCGGCTGCTGCCACGCTTCTAGCGTCAGCGACGTCAGCGGCAGACCGACGCCGAACGACAGGCCGACGCCGAAGGCGGCGAGAATAACGGCGGCAAGACTGAGAATTCTATCGCGTTCGCTCATGACGCTCATGATGCGGCCGCCGCATCGGCAAGCGCGCCCGGCAATTCTTCTGCAAACACGGCGAGGTCTTCGTCGAGGCCGCAACTGACGCGAATGCAGCGGTTAAGACCAGCCGCTCCCGGCTGACGCACGAACACGTCGCGATTGATAAGGCCGTCCAGCACACGGCTGGCGAAAGCGCCGTCGCGGCCGCAATCGATGGCAACGAAACTCGCGGCCGAGGCAATGGGTTCGAGACCGTTGCCGCGCGCGATGTCCGCAATGCGCGACCGCGCGCGCGATACCTGCGCCACCGCGTCCGCCAGATAGGCCTGATCTTGCAGCGCCGCCAGCGCGCCGATCTGGCCTGTTCGATTGATGCCGTAGTGATTGCGCACCTTGTCGAAGGCGCTGATCACGTCTGGATGCCCCAGCGCATAGCCGATGCGGGCGCCGGCCAGCCCGTAGGCTTTCGAAAACGTCCGCAGCCGCAGGACCTGCGGGTTCGCAACATCGATGGCCGGAACCGTGCCGGGCGGCGCCGTATCGCAATAGGCCTCATCCAGCACGAGCAAAGTTGCCGCAGGCAGTTCGCGGATAAGCGCATCGATCTCAGCGGCAGGCCACCACGTTCCCATCGGGCTGTTCGGGTTCGAGACATAGAGCACCCGCGCACTGGTCTTTCGCGCGGCTTCAATGAGCGCTCCTAAATCTTCGCGATTCCCCCGCATCGGCACTTTGTGCAGGCGGCCGCCATGGGCGAGCACATGAAAGTTGAACGTCGGATAGGCGCCATCGGTCGTCACCACCGCATCGCCCGGCAATAGGAACATCATGCAGGCGAGCCCGAGCAGGCCGTCAATGCCTTCGCCAACGACGACGCTATCGATGGCAAGACCATGAAACGCGGCAATCGCGGTGCGCAAATCATAGCTCTCGGGATCGGAATACTTCCACGTCTCATCTAATGCGGCGCGCATCGCGGCGAGCGCCTTTGGCGACGGCCCGAACGAGCTCTCGTTGGCCCCAAGCCGCGCTCTGAAAGGCCGCCCGCGCGCCCGCTCAATCGCTTCCGGCCCGATAAACGGCACCAGCTTCGGCAGCGCGGCGATTGTCGGCGTGAACGGCGGTCGAGACATGGGCGGCCTAGATCAAGCCGAGATCGGCGAGCGTCTTGCGCATCGGCGGCGGCATCGACGCGATATCGTCGCTGCGCCCCTTTTTCAAATCGGGCGGCGCGTCGTCAGCCGTCAGATAGCGCCAGCCTTGGAACGCGCGCCGCGGCACCGGCCGCACGGGGAACAGCGCCGGGTCGAGCAGCAGCAGGCAGCACGGCGAGCCGTCGTCTTTGGTGCCGGTATCAAAACCGATCAGCGGCTGGCGCACCATCACCATGCCCTTGATGACCCAATAGAGCGACCCGCCGGCAAGTTCGGCCTGCCGCTTCGGCGCCTGGAACGTGGTGTGATAGGCGCACCTCTTGCCGCCCTTCACCTTGCGCATGGCGTAGCGCGCCTGCCACTCGGCCAGATCTTCGATTGAGGTGGCGCCGACACACAGTTTGATCAGATGCAGGGTCATGGGACTGTTGTTGCGCGCTTCGCTCGGTTCAGCAATCCACCCCTCCACAGCTCCGTCATCCGCGCGTCATTTCGCGGCCTTGGCGGCGCATGTGCCGGCATACTGCGCGAACACCGGCTGGCCCAGAATACCGAAATGCCGCGAATGCACCGCCGGATGGACGCCCGTCGCGGCGTCAGAATCATAGATCGTGGTCAGATTCAAAAAGCCCTCATTCGCCACTTCCAGGTAATGGTTGGCGTTCAAGGCCCGCACGATCCGCAGTTTGCCGCTTTGGCGGCCGTCGGCGATCAGGTCGGCAGATTGGCCCTCAAGATTAATGGTGCCGATTTCGAACGAAAGCTTCGATGGCGGCGCCGATTGAAACTTTCCCGCGTCATACGACCAACTGCTACCAGCCTCGAACGTACAGACAAAGTGCGCGGGCTGCTCATCGGCGGCCATACCCGGAACGGCTGCCGGAAAATGCGCCAAGGCAACGGCGAGCCAGGCCAACACAGCGCCACGCCTGATCATTTTTGTTGCGTCCCCAAATCGTGAGCATCGCTCAATTGCCGCCATTCAAGAGGGCCTGCACCCCCGTGGCAACTGTTCTGTTGATTAAGCGACAAATAAGTCTCGCGAAGACAAGCGCGTTTGCTAACCATGACACAGCAAGGCGCGAAATTTGGCCTCGCAATTGCCGGGTTTTACCGGCTTTGTTCCGCTTCTGGAGCCTTTGATGTCCTCGCCACGAACACTAGAGCATTTTCCGACGAAGTGGACACCGGTTCGTCGTAAGAAAATGCGACACAGCAAAACCCTAGATCTCCGACCCGATTTCATCGGATCGCAAAGCGCTCTAGCTGGTTTGTTTGCCGTTGCAGCCGCCCTCGCCGGTTGCGCCAGCACGCAATTGGCATCGACCGCATCCATACTGCCTACCTCCACGTCCGCCGCGGCAGCCGCAGAGCCCGGCGGCTATGTCATGGCGGCTGACGAACTCGACTATGACTGCAAACAACTGACAGGCCGGATGCAGGTCCGCATTCTCGATATCCGCGACTTCAACGAGCGCGCGCAATCGAGCGGGGCTTCGCGGCTTTTGCAATCGGCCATCACCGGCATCATCGGCGGCACCAGCGCCGGCAAGGACCCCGCCGGCACCACCGCCAAAGACCGCGCTATGCTCCAGGCGTACAACAACCAGCTCAAGGCCAAGGGCTGCAAGAGCTACAATCTCGACGACGAGTTGCGCCCCAAAGACGTCAAGGTCACGCCGGTGCCGACCATCGATGCGCCAAAGAAGCCTGCGCCATAAGCTCAGGCTCGCTCTGTCCGCCCTGGCCGCCCTGGCGGCGGCGGCAAATGCCGCCTAAGCTCACGCCCATGAAAAATGACACGTCAAATCCGGGCCCGCGCAACGCGCAAGGACCTGAGACCAACCGCGCTCACGACCGCGCCAACTCTTTTCCCTGGCCGCCGGTCCTGTTTGTCGCGGCATTCATCGCGGCCTGGGCGATGGCTCAGGCGTTGCCAATCGCTTGGCCCGGCGTTGACGATTCTGCGGCGCGCGTTATCGGCATCGGTTTCGGCGTTGTGGGCGTCGTTCTCGTCGCCTGGGCCATTGCAGCTTTGATTGGCGGCGGCACCACGGTCATGCCCGACAAGGCATCGACGGCGCTCGTCACGTCGGGACCCTACGGTTACTTCCGCAATCCGATCTATCTCGGCGAGGTTTTGATTCTGCTCGCTGCCGCCGAACTGACGAAAAACGTCTGGTACATCGCCACTGCCGCAAGCTTCGCCGTGCTCGTGACCGTGCTGCAGATTTTGCCCGAGGAACGCCACCTCGAAGCCCGCTTCGGTGACGCTTATCGTGACTACAAGAGCCGTACCCGGCGCTGGATTTGAGCGAACCCAGATGGCCACCGACTACGCCGAGAAAGAGCGCGAATTCGTCAACGGACTTGCCGGGGATACGGGTCGCGACCTCGACGCCTGGATGCTGGCCATTGCGACAGCCGGTCCGGCCAACCGCAACGACATCATCGATTGGCTGCGGCTGCAGGGCTTTGCCTTCTCTAAAGCCTCGTGGCTCGAACGCATCCATCACAACGGCGGCCGCCTGATCTATGCCGGCGAGGCGGCTGCGAAAGTTGCCGTGCACGAAGACGCGCTTAAGCCGCCGCTGCCACCCGTTGGCGAGCCTGCACCGTCTCAAGCAGAAGCGTCGCGGCAGATCGGCGGCGACGTCGCGACACTGCTGCTCGCCGCCAAAGGCCTGCGCCCCCTCGCCGACCTGGTGCTAGCCGACATCGCCACCGCCATTGCGCACGTCACGTTCGAGGCCCGCGCGCCGCTGATCGTGATGCGCGCTCCTTTTCCCTTCGCGGCGCTGCTTCCAGGCGCCAAGCAGCTCAAGCTCTATGCCGCCTTCGACGCCACAACGGGCGACGCGCGGATCAAAACAGCCGACACCGTCAACAAGGCGCCGCCGCCGTTCCCGGCCATGATCGTACTAGATGACGCCCGCAGCATCGATTCCGCGTTCCGCGATTTTGTAGCCATGGCGCACGCCTCGGCCGTCGATTAACGCCGCCCGCACACCAGTTGCAGCGGCCAAGACGCGCGCCCACCACGGATTTGCCTGAATTCTGCTCGCCTGTGCGCGACGGAGGACGACATTATGCTCAGGCGACGGGTCGACGCGCGCATCGTCAGTCTTGCGGCCATGGTTGTGTTCGCCTTCGCCGGCAGCGCAGCAGCTCAAACCGCCAAGCGCGACGCCATCGCCGATCTGCTGAAGACCGCCGATAAACCCGCCACGACAAAAATTGCGGAGTCCAAGGCGCCTGCGGCCCTGCCCGATGCAGCCCCCGCAAAAGATCCGCGCACAGGCGACGCAAGCTATGAGCAGGCCAAGGCGCTGATGAGCGCCATCGACGCCATACTCAAGGACACCGCCGAGTCCCGCTCAGGGTCCGATAAACTCCCGAGCCGCGACGACTACATCCTTCCCCCGATCTGGACCGAGACGCGCGAAGACCGCAACATCAAGGTCCGCACCCTGCTCGACAGCGCCCTCGGCATCGTCACCGACGTCCCCGTCGTCGATGTGCAGAAAAAGGTCGAGGGTCTGCGCAAGAACATCCGCGATCTCGACGACGCCAACACCAAGCTCAAGGAAAAGCAGCTGCTGGCGCCCAAAGACGCGACGTTGCCCGGCATCCTGAACGACACTATAGCCTCGCTCGAATCCGGCATCGCTGAGAACAACAAGCGCATCGACGCCAACCGGGCCGAGATCGCGAGCGCCAAGGCTGAGATCGCGACGGCGCTGAAAGCGTCGGGCGTCGAGTTGCAGCCCGAGCAAATCGATCTGCTGCTCGACAGTGTGCTCTCGGGCGATCTCGTGCGCCTCGTCGCCGTGTTCAATGCCGCTAAGCTGATCGACGGCCAACTCGCCACCCTCATCGGCGGCACCGGCGAAAACATGAATGCGGCGCGCAAATACTTCGCCATGCACGCGGCCCTTTTCGCCATGCTCGTGCAAGCGCAAGACGCGACAATCGCCAAAATCGACACACAGTATATGCCGAAGCTCGACGCCATCATTGCCGACATCAAAGCGGCGCGCGGTAAGACCACGAACCTCTTGAAAGCCGAGAACCGCCCCGACCAGAAACGCGCGCTCGACGCCAACGCCGAAAGCCAGACGCTCGCCGACGATGCCGCCAAGGCCTACCGCCGCTATCTGCAGCAGCAGCGCGAGCAAATCGCCAAGGCCCGCCTGAAAGCAGCGCACGATCTCAAAATCGCCGACAACACCTTCGAAACGGTTGAGGCCAGCGTGCAGTTGCGCAATTTGATGAAGGAAAGCTCGGCCTCGTTCGAAGCCATTCAACGCCTCGAAGCGCCGAGTTTCGAGCAGATCTTCAAAAACGACGAACTGCGCCGCGAGTTCGAGAACCTGACCCGCAAGCTCGACGTGCCGCAGTCGTAGTCCCCTCTCCCCGCCGCCCACTGCAGGGCGGACGGCTAGGCGGGTTGTCCGGTTTGGGCCAAGTACGGAATAAGCCGAGCAGCGACGATCAGCCGTAACGTGTACTTCAGGTCGCGCAGTTGTTCCCGGAGAGCGCATGAAATTTGCTGCCTGGTGCCGACATGCTGAACCTGGTCGAGAGCACACATTTGGACTCCGACGGCCGCTTCTTCACGCATTGCCAAGAAAACGGTGGGTCACGTTGAACATGGCGCCTTCGTCCACTGACAGTGATCGGCTCAGGGCTTCCATCGCTTCAACTCGGCGACGGCCACGATGCGCGTCGGCAAATCCTCGGGGCAGTTCGCGACAGCGGCCTTGAGGCCAACCTCCGCCTCGGGCCGGTTACCCTTCAGCAAATGCCATTGCCCGATGTAGAACTGCGCCTCGCAGCGGTCATCCGGCTTGACGGCCTCGTCGAGCGTGGCGGCGGGTGAGCGCTTTCCGAGATAAAGCTCGGTCACGGCGAAGGGCCATTCCTTGCTTTTGAGACGAGCGGCATTCGCTTCCAGCTCGGCCTCCGCCGCATCGCCGGTCCGGGCCCGCGCAAGATAGAGCAACAAGACAGAATAGGTGCCGTCTCCCAACTCGATCGCTTTGAGCAAGTCGTCGGCCGCCGTCTTGAAGTCGCCCTTGGAAAACCGCGCGAGACCCCGCTCACTCACGTGGTTAGCGTCCTTCGGATCGATCTCGATTGCCTTGTCATAATCGGCGATCGCATTGTCGAGGTCACCCCGGATCAGAAACACATGCGCGCGGCGCCGGTAGACGTCATCCGACGCCGGATCGAGATCGAGGGCCTTGCTGTAGTCGGCGAGCGCCCGGTCGTGGTCGCCCTTGGCGCGATAGCTGGTGGCGCGGGTGTCATAGGCGTGCGCGTGTTTCGGATCGAGCTCGATGGCCTTGGTCGTGCCGGCGATCGCCTGGTCGTGGTCGCCCTTGGCGGCGTAAGCGTCCGCGCGATTGGCGTGGACGGTAGCGGATTTCGGGTCGAACGCGATGACCTTGGTGTAGTCGGCGATCGCCTGGTCGTGCTCGCCCTTTCTCATGTGCGCGTTGCCGCGACTGTTGTAGACGCGCGCGTTTTGCGGGTCGAGCTGGAGTGCCTTCGTGTAGTCGGCGATGGCGCGCGCGTTGTCGCCCGTGTCGGCAAACGCATTGCCGCGGTGCAAGTAGGGGTCAGCGAAATTCGGGTCGAGCTTGATGGCATTTGTGTAGTCGGCGATCGCCTGGTCGTGGTCGCCCTTCAGTCCATACCGGTTGCCGCGATTGTTGTAGGCCTGAACGTGTTTGGGCTCGCGTTCGATGGCCTTGGTATAATCGGCGATGGCCGGGTCGTGCTCGCCCTTGCGGGCATAGGCGTTGCCGCGGTTGAAGTAGGGGTCACTGGATGTTGGATCGAGCTCAATGGCCTTGGTGTAGTCGGCGATCGCGCGGTCTTGGTCGCCCGTGTTGGTATAGGCGTTGCCGCGGTTCAAGTAGTTCGATCTGTTCGCCGGATCGAGCTCCATGGCCTTGGTGTAGTCGGGAATCGCCCGGGCATAATCGCGCTTGCTGAAATAGGCGTTGGCGCGGAAAAAGTAGAAACTCGGTTCGCGCGGACTTTGGAGAATTGCCTGATCGCAGGCCCCAATCGCCGCATCGCCCTTCGACGTGGCGCAATCGTTTATGGCATCGGCGAGCGCGCGCATCGGGGACATCAGCACGAGCGCGACGAAAAGGATGACCTTCAACACGACCTGTTCCCTCCATTGCGAACTTCGCCACACGTTGACGTCGTGTACGCGACCGGCCGGCCAACCCGCCGTTGGCTCGAGCCTGATCTGACAAGCTCGATCACACCCGCAGTAGAATTCCACCCGCGCCGCGTCGTCCCTTGGCCGAAGGGACCCGGCGACCCAACTTCCTCTTGCGTACAAGGCAGATCAGAGCGTGAGACGGACATATCCTCGCTCGGTTTCGCCAACTCTCGGAAGAGCCGATAGCCCGGTTCTGGGACGCTACATACCGAGAAAGCTGGCAAAGGTGAATTGTGCAGGGCAAGAAGCGGGACGATCCGAATGCTTGCCCGCCTGCCACATCAGTGTTGCGCACCGGCACAGAGTCCGCTTTGAGTCAAAAGCCGACACCCATCACTCCCCCCTCCTCCTATACTGCACGAACGGCGTCAGCTCGCCGATGTCGTCATAAAACCGCCGCGCCGTGGCGTTGGTTGCAGCCGTCCCCCAATAGGTCCGCGTCGCGCCGCGCTTGCCGGCTTCGGCATAGGCCGCTTCGATCAGCGCCCGGCCAAAGCCGCCGCCGCGCGACCCCGGGTCTACAAACAGATCTTCCAGATAGCAGTACCAGCCCGCCGCCCATGTCGAGCGGTGGAACACAAGGCAGGTGATGCCTTGCACGCGGCCCGCATCATCTTCGGCCACCAAACCAACCATCTGCTGCGCGTATCGGCGTCGGAATTGACTGCAGGGACGGTTAATCGTCCCGCAGCGCTAAAGCGAAGTTCCAATTAATCGTCATGATTGTCAGGCCGGTAGGAAGGAGTGTACATTTCGGCAACAGTCGAGAGGCGCGCCAAACTACGGCACGGCCGAGCGAACATTCCGGGCGCCATCCAAGCTCTAACGAAAGTCGTGTCTATGAGTATACCAAGCGGTGAAACTCCTCCGGTCGTGGAGCCAAGCCCCGATCCAGCGCCACAAGACCTGACGCTGACCTCACTCAATCAGCGCATCCGGCAACAAGAAATCCTCGCTGAGCTTGGCGTCCTCGCCCTTCAGGGCGCAACCATCGATCAGCTCCTCAATGACACGGCTCGGTTGGCCGCCGAGGGGCTGCAAGTCCAGTACAGCAAAGTCCTGGAGTTTATACCGGCCGAAAACCGTCTTCTAGTTCGCGCAGGTGTTGGCTGGGGTCCAAACGTCGTGGGCGTCGCAAGTGTAGGTGCCGACCTCGCATCGCCTGCAGGATTTGCCCTGAAGACAGGTAAGCCGGTCATTTCCAATCATCTGGAGAATGAACAACGCTTTAGAACGTCGGAGCTGCTTGCGGACCACGGCATCACGCGTGCGATCAACGTCATTCTACGTGGCGATGGCAAGCCATTCGGTGTCCTCGAGCTTGATAGCCGGTCAGAGGTCGATTTCACGGAGCACGATATCGCTTTCTTACAGGGCGCCGCAAACATCGTGGGCATGGCAATCGAGCGGGACAGCTACCAGCGCAAACTGCAAAATGCTCTGGAGCGCTATCAAATTCTACTCAAAGAAATGAATCACCGGATAAAGAACAGTTTATCGATTATTGTCAGTTTGTTCCGGTTGCAGGCAAAGGATATCGGAGATCCGGTATTTACAGAACGCCTGGAGGAAGCCGCACATCGGGTACAAGCAATCGCTCGCGCCCACGAGCGGCTGTACCAGAACGACGATATCAAACATCTCGACATCGGCCTCTACATCAAACAGGTGTGTAGCGACTTGGGCGAGACGGACGCGCGGTTTGACATCCAGGTTGAAAACCAGCATGGGATTTTCATTGACACTGACCGAGGAATTTCGCTTGCCTTGGTTGTCAATGAGCTCATCACAAACGCCGCCAAATATGCCTATGCAAACGAACAGGGCGGGAAAATATGGGTTCGCGTTGCGCGCGAAAGCAATGACGTGGTGCTGGTGTCCGTGCGCGACGAAGGTATCGGTCTTCCGCCGGATTTCGAACCATCCCAGGATAAGGGTCTCGGCATGCGCATCATCACAGCTTTCTCACACCAGCTGAATTTCCAACTGACCGTGAACCGGCGCGCGCCGGGAACGGAGTTTTTGATCGCCGTACCGCTTCATAAACTCACCTAGTTCTGGTGACCGTGCTTTTGGACGAAACCCATGGTCTCAGGGAGAGTTGCTCGCCCGGCACAATGACGTCGCTATCGAGGAACTGAGCGGCATGCCTCCGACGTCACGGCTGCGCGCCAGTGAAGATCGTAGGCTCCAGAAGTCAGATCCCACGCCGGTCGTCCGTTTTGAGTCAAAAGCCGACACCTTTCACTCCCTCCTCCTATACTGCACGAACGGCGTCAGCTCGCCGATGTCATCATAAAGCCGCCGCGCCGTGGCATTGGTCTCAGCCGTCGCCCAATAGGTCCGCGTCGCGCCGCGCTTGTCGGCTTCCGCATACGCCGCTTCGATCAGCGCCCGGCCAAAGCCGCCGCCACGCGACCCCGGGTCAACGAACAGGTCTTCCAGATAGCAGTACCAGCCCGCCGACCATGTCGAGCGGTGGAACACAAGGCAGGTGATGCCTTGCACGCGGCCCGCATCATCTTCGGCCACTAGACCAACCATGCCGTCGGCACCGGCAAGCAATCGCTGCCACGTCAACGCGATCACATCATCGGCGACCGTTTCCTCGTAAAACGCGATGTAGGCGCGAAACAGCTCAAGCCACCGCGCTTCATCGCGAGCTTCGAGTGCGCGAACGCGGACAGCCATGGCAACTCCTCGCAAAACAGCTCACATCAGCCAGATCGACGCTAGCCCGAGAAACGCGAAAAAGCCGACGATATCGGTCACGCACGTCACGAACACGCCAGACGCTGGCGCGGGATCGAGGTCGAGGGCGTCCATCGCCAATGGTATCAGGATGCCGGCCAGCGCCGCCGCGATCAAGTTGACAATCATGGCCAACCCGATGACGGCGCCGAGCTTGCCGGACCCGAACCAGACGAACACGACCGCCGCGATAATTGCCGACAAAATCAGCCCATTGAAGACGCCGACGAAGCCCTCGCGCGTGACGACCCGGCGGGCATTGGCGGGCCCGAGCTTGTTGGTCGCGAGCGCGCGCACCGTCACCGTCATGGTCTGCGTCCCGGCGTTGCCGCCGAGCGATGCCACAATCGGCATCAGCACGGCCAGCGCCACCATCTGTTCGATCGTCGCGTCGAAGGCCTTGATGACGGACGAAGCTAGAATCGCGGTCCCCAGATTGACGATTAGCCACGGCACCCGCGAACGCACCGTTTCGATAACGCTGTCGGCGAGGCTTTCGTCGCCGACGCCGGCCAGCGCTTTCATGTCCTCTTCGGCTTCGTCCTGAATCACCTCGACCACGTCATCGACGGTGACGACACCAACGAGCCGGTTGTTTTCGTCAACAACAGGCGCCGACATCAAGTCGTAGCGTTGGAACTGGCGGGCCAACTCCTCCTGACCCTCGGTTGCCAGCACCATGTGCCGGTCCTTGTCCATGATCGTGCTGACGGCAAAATCGCGTTTTGTCCGCAGGAGGCGCGACAGTTCGAGAGAACCCAGCACGCGGAATGTCGGATCGACGACGAAGATTTCCGAGAAATGATCGGGCAAGTCGTCGCTTTCTCGCATGTGGTCGATGACGTTTCCGACGGTCCAGAACGGCGGAACCGCCACGAAATCCGCCTGCATCAAGCGGCCGGCGGTATCTTCCGGATAGTCGAGGTTGCGCTCGATGGCCGCGCGATCGCCGCTTGGCAGCTGCGAGAGAACCTCGGCTTTGTCCGTCTCATCGAGGTTTTCGATGATGTAGGCCGCGTCATCGGTATCGAGTTCGGTGATGGCGCGCGCCAGCAGTTCGTTCGGCAACGCTTCTGAAAGCTGGTCGCGCACCGTCTCGTCGAGTTCGGATAAAACTTCATAATCGAACGCGGTCCCGAGCGCTTGGATCAGCGCCACGCGCTCGTCCGGCTCGAGTAACTCGATGACGTCGGCGAGGTCGGGCGCTTTGAGGTCTTGCACCAGCCGCGCCGCGCCGGAGACATCCGCCTGGCCCAGCGCAACCGATACCGCGCGCACGAAATCGAAGCTCGGCGCCTCATTGCTGTCTTGGGCCTGGGATGGGGCCTGGGATTGCGCCTGGGCCAGATCCTGTTCGCGCTCTTCAACCAAGGCGTGCACTCGCTTCTTTAAGGTTCGGGCCGGATGGTGAAACGCCTTCGCGCGTTCAAATGACAGGTTTGTGACACTCGTCCTGGCACATTTTTACCGCGCTCCGCCCCGAGCGTGGCCGCAGAGCACTTGCCGCGGCCTCATTTTCTCGCCAGTTTTATGCGGACGTGGGCATACCTTATGAAGGATTCGAGGGCTGCCGGACCAGGGCCGTTTGAAAAAAGCGGACCGGGCCCCGGCCGATGAGCAGGCTGAGTAACGGGCGTTGTGCGGGGATGATGCGAAACGTTTTTAAGCAGACGGCGCTTGCGATCGCATTTGCGGCGGCCTTTTTGGTGTCCGCTGCGGGCGCAGAAGCCGAGCCGCCCCAGACCGACGAGCTCGAGATCGAAGCCTGCGCCAGCGATCGGGGTCGCCTCGGCCTGTCGCGCATCGTTGAAATCGATACCGCGAACGGCCCGCAATTCGGTGGCAGCCACGGCGCCGATACGGCCTTCCTGAAAGACGGCGAAGTCGTCCTGACCTTCGACGATGGGCCGATGCGGGCTTACACGCGTCTGGTCCTCAAAGCCCTTGCCGCCCACTGCACCAAAGCCACGTTCTTCCTCGTCGGGCGCATGGCAGCGGCAGACCCGGCGATGGTCAGGGAAGTCGCAGACGCCGGTCACACGATCGGATCGCACACCTGGTCGCACCAAAATCTCGCGGCCATCGGCATGCTGAAGGGGCGTCAAGAACTCGAGCGCGGTATCTCGGCCATTGCCAAGGCGCGCGGCGCTTCGATCTCGCCATTCTTCCGCTTTCCATTCCTCAGCGGCAGTCGTCCTGTCGAAGACTACGCCAAAACCCGCAACATCGCGTCGTTCTGGATCGATGTCGATTCCAAGGACTACCAGACCCGCGACTCCGGGATCGTGAAAAGGCGGATCATGGAGCAGCTCGCCGTGCAGCGCAAAGGCATCATCTTGATGCACGACATTCAGCCCTCGACGGCGAAGGGCATCATGAACCTGCTCGACGACCTGCGCGACAAGGGTTTCAAGGTCGTTCACATGGTGCCGAAAGCCGCCGTCGATACGATCGCCGCTTACGATAGCTCGGCCGGCAAATCGGCGGACGCCAAGGCCGCAGCCGACGAGGCCGATCCGCTGGCGTCACGGTCGATGGTCTACACCATGGCACCGGCGGCGGCGGGCGCGGCGGCTGCCGCCAAACAGAAGCCCAAGGCCAAAACCAAGACGGCACGCGCCAAGCCGCCGTCGACCGAGCCGTTGCCGTGGTCTGGCGAGGTCAAGAAAACGGCCGCCAAGCCGAAGAAGGTCCAGCCTGCGAAGACTGAAACCTTCCCGTGGCAGATCGATATCTTCAACTATTAAGACCCGCGTTGCGACCTTCCAGGGCTGCAACGGCCTTGTGCCGCGCGCGTTCCACTGATTCGCTTCGGAGCTTGCCTTGTTGGCTGACGCGAATCTCGCGACAGATCAGCGTGATGGATGGTCTCACCCCGACAATCGACGCCCGCCTTCAGAGCCTGCCCCTCGTACGGGTTCTTGTCTTCGCACTGGCATTCTATGCCTTTGCGGCCGCGCCCGCCTTCGCCGGTTGCAGCGAAGCTTCCCTCACAGACGGCCTGCCCGTCTCGCGCACAATCACGATCGACGCAAGCACAGGGCCTGTCTTCGGAACTCTGACCGATCAGGCGCGCGAGCCGTCGCTTCTGAGGCCCAAAGAGGTCGTCCTCACCTTCGACGACGGCCCGATGCCGTGGGTCACCAAATCGATCCTCGATACGCTTGACCACTATTGCACCAAAGCGACCTTCTTCTCCGTCGGCAGAATGGCGCTGGCCTACCCGGCAACCGTCAAGGACGTCATCGCGCGCGGCCACACGCTTGGCACGCACACCTATTCGCACCCCTTCAACATGCCGCGCATGAAAGCCAACGCGGCGCATGATGAAATCGAACGCGGCATCGCAGCTGTCGCAACGGCGGCCGGCACCCCAATCGCGCCGTTCTTCCGCTTTACCGGCCTTGCCGGCAGCGACCGGCTTGTCGGCTATCTGAAAAGCCGCGGCATCGCCACGTTTACCGTCGATGTCGTCAGCAACGACAGCTACATCAGCGACAAGCAGGCCCTCATTGACCGGACGCTGGCCGAGGTCGCCGCCAACAAGGGCGGCATCATCCTGTTTCACGACATCAAGACGACAACGGCGAAGGCGCTGCCCGGGATCCTCGCCGGACTGAAAGCACGCGGCTACTCGGTCGTGCACTTCACTGCAAAAAGCCACGTCGAGCCTCTGCCCGGAATGCTCAACGCCGTCATGCCAAAGCTCGCGAAAGCCTCATCCTCGCGCGGCGAGACGCGCGTCAGCGTGCCGTTCTACGGCGCGATAGGTCCCGAAAAGCCCAGCACTGAAAAACCGAAGGTCGCCGGATGGACGCAACGCGGCAGCGGCGAAAGCCAAAGCGGCAGCGCCAGATTTGTGCTCGGCCCAGATTCGATGCCGGCGTCCGACACTGGATGGATCACGCGCATCAAGCCGGTTGTGCCAACGGCCAAAGAGAAACCCGCGCCATGACTGTGTCCGGTGTCGCGCTTGAGTTCATTCTGTTCGGTTTGACGCTCGCCGGCATCGCGCTGTTTCACCGCCACACGCTGGCGGTGGCGCTATCCGGTCTCGCCGCGATTGTCGCCTACAAGCTCGCGCTCGCCGGATTCAGCGGCGGCCCCGGAGTCGGCGGCCTCGCGATCCATGTTGGTCACGAGGCCTCTGCCCTTTCGAACCTGTTTCTGCTCCTGACCGGTTTTGCAATTCTCGCCCGCCACTTCGAGGACAGCCGCGTGCCGGACGCCATGCCAGCCGTCCTCCCCGACGACTGGACCGGCGGGTTATGTCTGCTGGCGCTGGTATTTGTTGGGTCGGCATTCCTCGACAACATTGCAGCGGCGCTGATCGGCGGCACCGTCGCACGCCACGTCTTCAAGGGCCGCGTGCATCTCGGCTATCTCGCGGCCATCGTCGCGGCGTCCAACGCCGGCGGTTCGGGGAGCGTCATCGGCGACACGACGACAACCATGATGTGGATTTCAGGCGTGTCGCCGTGGGCGGTCTTTCACGCCTATATCGCGGCAATCGCGGCCTTCGTTGTCTTCGCCATTCCTGCAGCGCGCCAGCAGCACGCCTATTCTCCCATCGTCAAAGACCCGCAACCGGGTTTGACCATCGATGCCATGCGGCTGCTCGTCGTCGCGCTGATCTTGGCATCGGCGGTGGTGGTCAATATCGCCGGCACGGCCATCGCACCGGACATGATGCGCAAGGCGCCGGCCATTGGCCTCGCCGTCTGGGCGGCGATCTTTGCGACCGCTGCGCTGCGCACGCCGGATTGGGCGGCGGCCCGCGCGGCTGTGCCCGGCACGATATTTCTTTTGTCGCTGGTCCTGTCGGCGTCCCTGATGCCGGTCGAGACCCTGCCCAATCCGACAGCGCAAACCGCCTTCGGCCTCGGCTTGCTGTCGGCTGTCTTCGACAACATTCCACTGACCGCGCTCGCGCTACGCCAAGGCGGCTACGATTGGGGGGTGCTCGCCTATGCCGTCGGCTTTGGCGGCTCGATGCTATGGTTCGGCTCGTCGGCGGGCGTCGCCATCGCCAACTTGTACCCGGAAGCCCGGTCGGCCGTGAACTGGCTGCGGCACGCTTGGTACGTGCCGCTCGCCTACGTCATTGGTTATGCCGTGATGATGGCCGCCGTTGGCTGGCGCCCGTAAACCGGTGCGCGATCGATGCCCTCCCATCGCCTGAGACTCATCGCCCGAGACTATGGTGCGGTCGAGAGGACTCGAACCTCCACGCCGTTTCCAGCGTTACCACCTCAAGGTAGTGCGTCTACCAATTCCGCCACGACCGCAGCATTTTATGGATCCGGCCCGCTTGTAGCGGGTGCCGATCCCGAGGTCCGGTCGAGGTATCAGAGCGTTTCCGCGAACGCAAGCGGCAGATTGGCCGCCGCCATTGACGCCCTAACGCCGCGCCGGAAACGTGGAATTGACACTGGCAGCAGACCCATTGCGGGCCTAGTCTTGCGCCAGCGCGCGGAACTTCTCGAGACGTGGAACCGGCCGCACGGCGCGCTGTCCAGCCAACACCGGCTAGGCCCCAATGATGCAATACAAGCACAACCCACGTGCGCCGGTCGATTGGGCCATCAGCGACAAAGCCGTCGCCTATCCCGACGCGCTCGCAATCATGGCAGCCCGCGCCACTGCCATCCGTGACGGCCGCGCACCGGAACTGATTTGGCTGCTTGAGCACCCGCCGCTTTATACCGCCGGCACCAGCGCCAAGCCCGAAGACCTGCTCGAGCCCTCGCTGCTGCCGGTTTTTACAACGGGCCGCGGCGGCGCATACACCTATCATGGTCCCGGACAGCGCGTGGCCTACGTCATGCTCGACCTCAAGCAACGCGGAGGCGATATCCGCGCCCTCGTCTCGGCCTTGGAGGTGTGGATTACGGGCGCGCTCGCCGCCTTCAACGTCAAGGGGGAAACGCGCCCCGGCCGGGTCGGCATTTGGGTCCAGCGCCCCGGAGCAATGGGGCCGCGCCGCGACGGTAACGACACGACGATTCGCGAGGACAAGATCGCGGCCATCGGCCTGCGCGTCAGCCACTGGGTTACGAGCCATGGAATCAGTCTCAACGTCGAGCCCGACCTGACGCACTATCGCGGCATCGTCCCGTGCGGGATTGGCGATCACGGCGTCACCAGCCTCGCCGGCCTCGGCCTGCCGGTCACGATGGCCGATGCCGACGTGGCGTTGCGGCAAAGTTTTGAGCGCGTGTTTGGCCGCGTGCGTTTTGCCGCGCCGCCGAGCCTCGACTGTCACAGCCTCGCAACCGGCGCGGCTCCGGGGCTGAGCTCGCAACGGGCAGAAAAGACTGGATAAAACAAAAAAGGCGCCTGCATCCGAGTGGGATGCAGGCGCCTTGTACGCCGCCGCGATTTTTTCTCTATTACGGCTTCGGCTTTTCCGCTGGTGCAGCGCTACCGGCTGGCAGTGCGCGCTCTAACGGCGACCCGTCGTAATAGAGAAACCCCTCCTCAACAGCCACGGTTTCCGAGCCGTCAAGCTCGTACTCCTCGTTTTCACTGTCATTGAGGCGGATGATACAGCCCTTCTGACAGACCCCCTCGACCGCCTTGCCTGCCTGCAGAACGACGTTCTGCTTGGCAGATCCCTCGATGACAACGAGTTTGATGTCGGTGCCGTCGCGGTTGGTGATCGTGACCGCTGACGCGGCCGAGGTCATAAGAAGAGCTGCGATCGTGCAAACCGGACGAACCATTGAGGTCATCTGCGGTTGCTCCAGCGATCGCGGCAGAAACCAATTACTTCTTCTTCTTTGCCGCTTTCTTAGCGGGAGCCTTCTTGGCCTTCTTTGCAGCTTTAGCCATTGTGTGTCGTCCTTCCGTTGAGTTTTTTAAGTGCCGCACGAACGTGCGTTGACCCGACTCGCGCCGGGACATTTGCACATTGGGGAGATTCAAGTCCTTTCACAAACGAAATTTGCTGTTTGTTGATATCGATTTTTTCGATAGATAAGAAATTCGCCGGCCGCAGAGGTTTTCTCACGCCATGGATGTCAGTCTCGCACGCACATTCCTCATGGTCGCCGAGACCGGCAGTTTTATCGACGCCGCGCGCAAGATGAACGTCACTCAATCGACAGTTTCTGCGCGCATCAAAGGTCTAGAGGACCTGCTCGGGCGGCCGCTGTTCGAACGTTCGAAGTCGGGCGCCGAGCTGACGGGTGCTGGCGAACTTTTCCAGAAGCACGCGCTCGCCATGGTCCGCGTTTGGCAGCAGGCGCAGCTCCAGGTCAGCCTCGCCGACCAGCATCGCGAACATGTCGCAGTCGGGGCGCCAATGAGTTTGTGGAGTTCGTTCCTGCTCAAATGGGTCTCGGGCCTCAGAACCGAAATGCCCGACGTCGCGATCTCGGCGACCGCCAGTATCTCCGGCACGCTGACCCAGCGCCTCATTGAAGGCACGCTCGATCTCGCTGTCATGTACCGGCCATCGCCGCCGCCCGGCCTCACGATCGAACATCTGTTCGATGAAGAGTTTGTGCTTGTTTCAAGCGCTAAAACGAGTGCTCGCCGAGGTGCAAACGACTATGTTTTGGTCGATTGGGGCGCGGATTTCCTGCAAGATCACGCCGGCGCCTTCCCCGAACTCGCCAACCCCGCCGTTAATCTCGATCTCGGTCCGATGGCGCTCGATTATCTCTTGGCCAACGAGTGCTCGGGCTATTTCCCGGCCCGCATGGTCCGCTCTTATGTCCAGCGCGGACGCCTGCGCCAGCCCAAGCGCGGCCGCAAGTTCGTCTACCCCGTGTGCATGGTCTACCCCGAGACCCGCAACGAAGAAGACTATGAACTCATCCTCGACGGATTGAGACTGGCGGCCAGCCGCTTGTCATAAGCTCGCGCGAAACCAGCAGCACCCGCCACCGGACCGAAGCGATTGTCGCGCGGTTCTCCGGGCGAGACGTGGATCCACACCAGGAATGCGGCGAGCGGCAGCCCCATGCCGGCCATCACAATGATGAGACCGATGCTGCCAGGCGCTAATCCGGTTTCGCCCATTGCGCCGACGGCCGCGAACGTCAGCACCAGCGACCACAACACATACCCTGCGAGCGCGATCAGTACCGGTCGGCTGCCGAGCCCTAAATCGTGCAGCCGCTTGCTGACGGCGGCGACCGCCGTCCACCCAAGCAAGCTGTGGATAACTAGGCTGGCCGGGCCACTTAGAGGTGTTTCGAGAGCCAGCATCGCAGCGTAGGCACCGGCTTGGGCTGCGGTCAAAAGCACGTCGAGCACCGCGAGGCCCGCCCGGTCGGCCCGCCCGCGCGGATCGAAAATATCGATAAATGAGACGCCGTTCATAGCTTTGCCCTGCTCTTCTCAGAGTTGCACAGGGTGGCATATGAAGCGTTCAGGAAGCGTTTACGCGCGCTTGTCCCCTCACACGTCATGTCGAAGACATGCCAATGGCATGGACCGTCTCCCCATTGAGTGCAGGAATGGCGAGAGGGGGATGATTCTCACGCAAATTCGAGAATCACCGCGTCGACCGCGAGGCTGTCGCCGGCTTTTGCCGCCACCTTCTTGACCTTGCCGTCGCGCTCCGCCTTGAGGATGTTCTCCATCTTCATGGCCTCGACCACGGCCAGATTGTCGCCGGCCTTGACGTCCTGGCCTTCCGTGACATGGACGGCTTTGATCAAGCCCGGCATCGGGCACAGCAGATATTTCGACATATCGGCCGCCGCCTTGATCGGCATCAGGGCCGCAAGTTCGGCTTCGCGCTCGGTATAAACGTAGGTTGGCGCCTGGATGCCGCGGAAGGCCAGCGTCACGCCGTTGGCGATCGGGCGGACCTGCACGGCCACATCCTGGCCGGCGACTGTGCCTCGCCACACCGGCTCACCCGGCCACCACTCGGACGTGATCTCCATCGTCTCGGCGGGAGCGCCCCCGGCGTCCAGGATCGACACGTAATACGGCCCCGGGATCTGGCCCATGACTTCAAGCCAAACGCTGCTGTTGCCGACCTTGACGGCGCGGCGCTTGGCAAAGCGCACCGAGCGGCCCGCCATCTGGTGGGTGATGCCGCGGCGGCGCTCATTGCCGACGTGATCGATGACGGCGGCGACGGCCGCCAGCGTCTTCAGGTCCTTGCCTTCCGGCTCGCGCGGCTTGAAGCCGTCGGGGAACTCTTCCTTGATGAAACCGGTCGAGATCTTGCCCGAACGCCAGCGCGGATGCTGCATCATGGACGACAGGAACGGAATGTTGTGCTGGATGCCGTCGATATAGAAGGCGTCAAGCGCGTCGGCCTGGGCGTCGATGGCGGCTTCGCGAGTGCTCGCGTGCGTCACCAGCTTGGCGATCATCGGATCGTAGAACATCGAGATTTCGCCGCCCTCGAACACGCCCGTATCGTTGCGCACCGTGACGCCGTCCTTCACCGTTTCGGCCGGCGGGCGGTACTTCACAAGGCGGCCGATGGAGGGCAGGAAGTTGCGGAACGGATCTTCGGCATAGACGCGGCTTTCGACCGCCCAGCCCTTGAGTGTGATATCCTGCTGTTTGAAGGGCAGCTTTTCCCCCGCCGCGACGCGGATCATCTGCTCGACGAGATCGACGCCGGTGACAAGCTCGGTCACCGGGTGCTCGACCTGCAGCCGCGTATTCATTTCAAGGAAGAAGAACGAGCGGTCTTGGCCGGCGACGAACTCGACGGTTCCGGCGCTGTCGTACCCGACCGCCTTCGACAGCGCCACGGCCTGCTCGCCCATGGCCTTTCGGGTCTTTTCGTCCAGCAGGGGCGAGGGGGCTTCTTCAAGCACCTTCTGGTTGCGGCGCTGGATCGAGCATTCGCGCTCGCCGAGATAGACGACGTTGCCGTGCTTGTCGCCGAGCACCTGAATTTCGATATGACGCGGGTTCTCGATGAACTTTTCAACGAAGCAGCGGTCGTCGCCGAACGACGATTTCGCCTCCGACCGCGCCAGCCCGAAGCCTTCTTCGGCTTCGCGCGCGTTGTAAGCGATGCGCATACCCTTGCCGCCGCCGCCGGCTGAGGCCTTGATCATGACCGGATAGCCGATCTGGTTCGAAATCTCGACGGCGTGTTTGGCGTCCTGAATGACGCCCATGTAGCCCGGCACGGTCGAGACATTTGCTTTTGCGGCCGCTTTCTTGCTCTCGATCTTGTCGCCCATGGCGGCGATGGCTTTGGGGTTCGGCCCGATAAAAACGATGCCGTTCTTTTGAAGAGCGACCGGGAACGCCTCACGCTCCGACAGGAAGCCGTAGCCCGGGTGAACGGCTTCGGCGCCCGACTTTTTGCAGGCGTCGATGATCTTATCCATGACGAGATACGATTCAGACGCCGCGGCCGGCCCGATGTGGATTGCCTCGTCCGCCATGTCGACGTGGAGAGCGTCGCGGTCGGCGTCGGAATAGACGGCCACCGTCTTGATACCCATTTTGCGCGCGCTCTTGATGACGCGGCAAGCAATCTCGCCGCGGTTGGCGATCAGGATTTTCTTGAACATCGGCCGTCCTTTTGGTTCCCCGGTAGGCGCGCGACCAAAGGCAATGAATCGCGAAAGCGGAGTGGTTTTTTGCAGATTTCTAAAGGCGGTTCTAGAGGCTGGCGCGGGCCCCGTAAACCGCGATTGCGGCCTCCGGCTCGACCCTGGCCGCGATCCGCTGCCGCACGAGGGCGATGGCGCTTCTGAGGCTGTAGTATTCAAGCGAGTATCTTAAAGGTATCGGGATCACGCGCGCCGCGTCGTCGATGCGTTCGATGTCCTGGCGGGCCGCGTCCAGTGTCAGCTCCGGCGTGTCTGACCCAAGGCGCTGTTCGAGGCGCTTCAATTGCCCATACCAGTACCAGATCCGCTTGCGGATCCGCCATTGGTAAACCCACGGCAGCACCTTGATGAGCGGCAGCAGGATGGTTGCCAGCGGCAACAGCATGATGGCCATGCGCTCGATAAACGTCGCCACCCAGAACGGCAGATGCCGGTGCAGGAACGTCTTGCCGGTGATGTAGGACCGCGCCGCATCCTCCGACATCGGGATCTCGGGATCGCTGGCTTGCGGATACTCGCCCATGCGCTGGAACATGCCGCCTTGCCCGTGCACCTCCTTGGCCGCATTCACCAGCAGGCCGATGATCGCGGGGTGCAGATCGTCACGCGCCAGCAAGGACGCCTGCGGCGCCAGCATCGTCACATCCGACGCCGGCACGTTCTTTTCCAGATCGAACATGCCTTGCGGCAGCACGACCTTGCCGAGATGCGGGTTGATCCGGATGTAAGCGTCGGCCTGATCGAGGCTGACGAGCTTGATGCCATCGGCGCTGAGCATCCGCTTGACAACGGGGCTATCGGCGCCGGTCGGCAGAAAAATCGCATCCGCCTCGGCGGCCATCAGCATGCTGGCGGCGGCATCGTTTTCGGGCCCGAGAAATTGCGTGTCGTCCGCCGTGATCTTGGTTGCCTTGAGCAATTCGGTGACCATGGCGCGTGTGCCGCTGCCTTCCGGCCCGATCGCAAGTTTCAAGCCCTTAAACTGCATCAACCGCGTCTTGACGTCTTCACCGCGATAAAAGATCCACAGCGGCTGCTGGTAGACGCGGCCGAGCGACACGAGGTTCGGCGCATCCTTCGCCAAAACCGCGCCGCCCTGCACCAGCGCCACCTTGACGCCCGATGACATGTCCATCAGGCGGCTGGCGTTCTCTTTCGATCCGTTCGAGGTCTTGAGTTCGAGCTTCACCCCCGAGCGCGCTAAGATCTCAGCGTAGCGCGTGCCAACGAGGTGATACGCGCCCTTGGCCGATCCCGTCGACATCACGACGGTGCGCGGCGGCGCCGGCTCGACGAATTGATAGGCCAGCCACAGCGCCGCAGCCGCGAGCGCAATCGCTGGCGTGGCGATCAGCAGCATTTCGCGGCGT